>JAGQJP010000310.1 GCA_020430585.1 Myxococcales bacterium
ACTTCATCGTGATGGCGACGCAAAATCCGATCGAACAGGAGGGCACCTATCCGCTACCGGAGGCGCAGCTCGATCGCTTCCTGTTCAAGCTCGACGTGACCTTTCCGTCGCAAGACGAGGAGGCGGCGATCGTTCGTTTGCACGGTAACCGCACCGGAATGCCCAAGCTGTCGGCGTTCGACGTCGCTCCGGTAGCCAACGCCGAGGCGCTCGGGCAAGCACGGGCGCTGGTCGGCAGATTGACGCTCTCCGATCCGATCGTCGACTACATCGTCGCGATCGTCCGCGCCACCCGGTCGCACGCCGCCATCACCCATGGGGCCTCGCCACGCGCCGGTAGCATGTTGGCGATGGCATCGCGCGCGAAGGCGGCGGTCGCCGGCCGCGACTTCGTCATCCCCGACGACGTGAAGGAGCTGGTATTTCCGACGATGCGGCATCGGCTCGTGATCGCTCCGAGCGCCGAGATCGAGGGACGCCGCGCCGACGACATTCTGCGACAGATCGTCGAGGCGACACCGGCTCCGCGCTGAAGGGAAAGGGAGCTCGCGATGCCGACACGACGAATGATCGATCTGATGCTCGCAACGGGAGCGCTGGCTTTATTGCCCGCGATCGTCGGTCCCCGATGGTGGCCGGTTTGGGTCAGCGTCACCGCGTTCGCCCTCGGCGCGATGGTGCTCGACTGGCTGCTCGTTCCGCGAAAATCCGCCGTGCATCTCGAGCTCCATAGCGCCGAGCAGCTCTACGTCGGAGAGCGAAGCGAGGCGAGCTGCCGGATCACCGTCCAGAGGCGGCGAGTGCCACTCGTTGGGCTGCTTCGCGTCGATCTCTCCGATCGGCTACTCGCGATCGCCGATATCCCGCTGCGCCTCTCGTCGGCGGGGGAAACCGCGGTATTGCCGCTCTGCGCGACCTCTCGCGGCCCGGCTCGGATCGAGGCGGTCTGGCTGCGCTGCGAGGGCCCGCTGCGCCTCACGCAGCGCTACATTGAGTTCCCGGTGGCGCGCGAGCTACTCGTCGTTCCCAACGTCGCCCTCGTCCGACGCAACGCCCTGCAATTCATGTCGGGCCGACAGGCAACCGCGGGAATGAAAGTCGAGCGCTATCCAGGAGACGGCTCGGTGTTCGACTCGGCTCGGGAGTATCGCCACGGCGATGATCCGCGCTGTATCGACTGGAAGGTGACAGCGCGTCACACGCGTCTCGCCGTACGCGAGTACAAAGCCGAACGAAACCAGCAGATCATCCTCGCCGTCGATACGGGGCTGTTGATGGGAGAGCCCCTCGAGGGCTTGCCGCGTCTCGATCACGCGATTCATTTGGCGATGCTATTGACAGAGCTCGGCATCCGTGCCGGGGACCGAGTCGGGGTCGCCGCTTTCGGCCAATCGCTGACCCGCTGGGTTTCGCCTCGAGGGGGCGTCGCGTCGATTCGGCCGGTCTCGCTGGTGCTCGGCGAGCTCGAGTACTCCCGCGACGAAACGAACTACACCCTGAGCCTGACGATGCTGATGCAAGAGCTTCGACGCCGGTCGCTCGTCGTGGTGCTCACCGAGTTCATCGACCCGGTGACCGCGGAGCTGATGGTCGAGAACGTTCAGCACCTGGCGAAGCGTCACGTGGTGATCTTCGTCGCCTTCCAGGACCCGAAACTGCACGCGAACGTCCGAGCCTTTCCGTCGTCGATCATCGACGTGAATCGGGCGGTCGTCGCCGACACGTTGCTCGTCGAGCGCCGCGCCGTCTTCAAGCACCTCGAACGCGCGGGCGTACACTGTGTGTCATCGACGCCGGATTCGGCAGGGATCGACGTGATCCAGCGTTACCTCAAGATCAAACGACGGGAGCTGATATGAGTGCTCGAGCGGTCCAGCCTGTGCAGCCGAGCACGGCTCGAGAGATCGAAGCGCGATCTGTGCAGTTTCGCCGCGACCGCGAGGCGACGTGGCTCGAATTGGAGGAGATGGTCGAGCGCGCCGAGAAGCGGGGGCCGCGTCGGCTATCGGCGGAGGATCTGAGCCGCTTGCCTGCACTCCACCGCGCCACCGTGTCGTCACTCTCGGTCGCTCGTGCGATCACCCTCGACCGAGGCTTGATCGCCTATCTCGACAACCTCTGTGTGCGGGCCCATCTACTCGTCTACGGTCCGAGCGTGGGGCTGATCAAATCGACGCGCCGATTCATGAGCCAGCGATTCCCCGAGACCGTTCGGCGCTACGCCAAGGCGGTGGCCGTGGCGTGGGCCTGCATGATCATCGGCACCCTCGCCGGCCTCGCGCTGACCCGCAGCGATCCCGAGATGTTCTACGTCTTCGTAGGCAAGAACCTCGCCGGGGGTCGCGGGCCAATGAGCACACGTGACGAGCTCCGAAACGTGCTCTACGGAATTCACAAGTCTCCCGACGCGCTGGCCTATCTCACGAGCGAGCTCTTCACGCACAATACGAGAGTGGGGTTCACCGCCTTCGCCTTCGGAATGTTGTTCGGGCTGCCGGTCTTCTTGGCGCTGATCTACAACGGCCTCATTCTCGGCGCTTTCTGGGCGATTCATCTCGATCAGGGGCTCGGGCTCGACCTTTGGCTCTGGCTCCTGCCCCATGGCGTCACCGAGCTGCTGGCGATCTCGCTCTGCGGGGCGGCGGGCCTGATCCTCGGCCACGCGCTGCTCTTCCCGGGTCAACGGCCACGAATGCAAAATCTCGGAATCGAGGGGCGCAACGCCGCTGTGCTGGTGATCGGAACGATCCCGATGTTTCTGCTCGCCGGGTTGATCGAGGGCGTCCTGCGGCAGCTGGTCAACGATGTCGCCGTGCGAGGCGCCGTCAGCCTGCTCACCGCTCTCCTCTGGGGTTGGTACTTCGCGAGAATGGGGAGGGAGACGCGTTGAGGGCCAAGGCGAAGCGCGGCAAAGCGGAGAGCGGCAAAGCGAAGAGCGAGTGGCGTCCCTTGGAGCTCGAGACGCCGGAGGGCGTGCCGCTGCATGTCCAGCTCGCCAGCATACGCCAACGATTTTCGGCGTTCATCGTCGATCTCTTCGTGATCGCCATGCTCACCTGGGCGCTCGATTCGCTCACCCGCTGGGTCGACGCGCTGAGCGCCGGGAGTCTGACGCTCTGGATCTCTGCGGTACTGCGCATCGCCGGGTTCGTGCTCCATACGCTGTACTTCATTTCCTTCGAGCTCTTATGGCGCGGGCGCACGCCGGGCAAGCGCTTGTTGAGCTTACGCGTCGTGAGACGAGATGGGGGCCCGCTGCGCGCGGAGATGATCTTCGCCCGCAACTTGACACGAGAGATCGAGCTCTGGCTGCCTCTGGCGCTGCTGATCGCGCCGACCGTCCTCGGCGGTCCAGCGTCGCTCGTGCGCACGATCGGTTTCATCGGGTTGATCGTTCTCGCCCTCTTTCCCTACTTCAA
Organism: Myxococcales bacterium; assembly: GCA_020430585.1. Taxonomy (GTDB): domain Bacteria; phylum Myxococcota_A; class UBA9042; order JAGQJP01; family JAGQJP01; genus JAGQJP01. Next base: position 3,420 of record JAGQJP010000310.1, read on the forward strand.
TACGAACCGAGCGCGTCTCGGCGATCTCTTCGCCGGCACCGTCGTCGTGCAGGAGCCGAACCACCGGTTGTTGCCGGATCTAGCGGCGCTCAGTCCCGATCCGCTCGACTCCTCGTTCGCGTTCACCCTCGATCAGCTCGAGCACTATGGAATCTACGAGCTGCAGGTCCTCGAAGGGTTGTTGGCGAACGACCACGCCCCTGAAGAGGCGTTCGATGTCGTCGTGGAGAAGGTTTGTCGCAAGATCGGCTTTCCCCGCGATGCGGTCGGCGAACGGAAGGAGGCTTTCCTCAAAGCATTCTACGCAGCCCAACGCGCTCGTCTGGAACAGAAGCTGCTGATGGGGCGTCGCCAAGAGCGCAAACGATCGGGGATATTTCGGCCCGGGGGCTGATCGGGCGCGTGTTGTGGCTCGAATGGAATGAGCAGATTCACGCCCATCGCTGGGATCAGCTGGAGAAGGGGGCGAAGAGGCGTTCGATCAGCCGTTGGCTGTAGTTGGTGAGCTTGACGAAGACGACGCCCATCCCCGTCGGGCCTTTGGTCGGATCGGCCTGAACGCGGACCACCTTGCCTATTCCCTCGATCGTCTCGATCTCGTCGAGGATCACCGAAAAGCGCAGGTTGACCAGCGTGTTGACGGGGAGCGGATTCTTGGACTTGATGAAGACCCCGCTGCGGCTGATGTTCGAGACGTACTCCGAGATGAAGACCTCGATCGAGCCAAATTCGCGGTTGATCGTGATTCGCTCGGACTGACGCTGATCGTGCCCTTGGTCGCTCACGTGCTGGCCCGCCCTTTCCCAATGATTTCGTACTGCTCAATATGATAGTCGGGGCGCGGCCGAAATTCTATCTTTTTGTCGTAGCGCTCCTCGAGCCGCTCGATCGCCGCCTCGTGGGTCTCGAAGACCCGCTCGACGATCCGCGGGTGGGCGTGGATCAAGATCGAGATGATCGTCTCGCGACCGATGTTCGAGCGAATCTTCGCGAGAATCTCGTGTACGATCACGGTTTTGGACCAGTGGTAGCCTCGCCCGTCGCAATACACGCAGGGCTCGGTCAGCTGGCGATTGAGCGACTCGCGAACCCGCTTGCGGGTCATCTCGATCAGCCCCAGCTCGCTCATCGACAGGACGTTGCTCTTGGCGCGATCGGCCTTGAGCATGTTGACCAGCGAGCTCTGCACCTTCTCGCGGTTCTCGGGATCCTGCATGTCGATGAAGTCGATGATGATGATTCCACCGATATCGCGCAGCCGCAGCTGGTAGGCGATCTCCTTGACCGCCTCGAGGTTGATCCGGGTGATCGTCTCTTCGAGGGAGCTCTTGCCTACGTACTTCCCGCTGTTGACGTCGATCGCCGTCAACGCCTCGGTCTCGTCGATGATGATGTAGCCCCCCGACTTCAACCAGACTTTGCGATCGAGGGCGCGCTGGATGTCGACGTTGGCGCCATAGCGCTCGAAGAGCGTCTCCTGGCCATCGTAGAGCTCGACAGCGCCGTTCCAGTGCGGCATGAAGCGACTGATGAAGGAGAGGATGCGCTGGTAGTCCCGGGGCGAGTCGATCATCACCCAGTGGCAGCGCGGCGTCAGCAGGTCGCGGATCGAGCGCAGGATCAGATCGAGATCGTGATGGATCAACGCGGGGCTCTTGGTCTTCTGCGACATCTCTTGGATCTCGCCCCAGAGCTCGGTGAGAAACTCGACGTCCTCGCGGAAGTGCTCCAGCTCTTTGTGCTCGCTCACGGTGCGAAAGATCAAGCCGCCCTGGGCGGGGCGCAGCTCTTCGGCGATCTTGCGCAGGCGATCCCGCTCGGCCTCATCTTCGATCCGACGGCTGATCCCGACGTGGTCGACCGAGGGCAGATAGACCAGATAGCGACCGGGCAGGCTCAGGTGCGTCGTCAGTCGCGGCCCCTTGGTGCCGATCGGCTCTTTGTTGACCTGAACGAGCAGGTCCTGCCCCTCGCGCAGCAGATCGGCGATGTTCACCGCCTGTTCGGGCGGGTGTTCGACCGATTCGTCGGGCTCGTCGTCCACCAGCTCGGGCTGCCGCTCGTCGCGAAAGACGTCCGAGACGTAGAGAAAGCCCGTGCGCTCGAGACCGATCTCGACGAACGCCGACTGCATGCCGGGCAGAACGCGGACGACGCGTCCCTTGTAGATGTTACCGACGATTCCGAGCTCGCGCTTGCGCTCGAGGTAAAACTCCGTCGTCGATCCCTGTTCGACGAGGGCGACTCGCGTCTCGTCGTCGGAGACCGTGATCAGCAGGCCATTTCCGCGTTCCATACCCATGTCGCCTTCTTTCGTTGGACCTATCGTACCACAGGCGCGATCACGGTCAATCAATGCGATCGTCGAGTCCGCGTGGTGCACTCGAACGCGCCAGAGACGGCCAAACGCGGGAAATCAGCGAATGCGGAGTTGGACCCCGATGTGCATCATCGTTTGCGAGTGACGGAGCAGGTCGACGATGCCGATGGCGCTGCGCAGAAGCTCGAGGGGCAATCCGGGCAGCGCGCGGGCGAGTGTGGGGACGAGCTGCCGCAGGCCGAGGCGCATCTCTTGGTCGGCGGACTCGCGGAGATACTCGAAGATGCTCTTCGGCTTCGGATACGAGACGATCGGCGCGCTCTCGGGGAGCTTCGCCTTCAAGCGGGCGAGGCGAACCGCATACTCCAGCCCGCCGAGATGATCGACGAGGTTCTGTTTGAACGCCTGTTTCCCCGACCAGATGCGCCCCTGGGCCAGCTTGCGCACGGTGTCGAGTGGCAGCTTGCGCCCCTTGGCGACCTTCGTCAGGAAATCGGCGTAGGTCTGCTCGATGAAGTGGCGAAAGCTCGCGCGCTCGTCTCGATTGAAGCCGCGGTTGGCGCCGAAGATGTTGGCGTTCTTGCCGCGGGTGAGCACGACGCTGTTCACGCCGAGCTTGCCGTAGAGGCCCTTGATGATCAGCTTGCCACCGATCACGCCGATCGAGCCCGTGATCGTCGTCGGCTGGGCGACGATCGTGTCCGCCGCGACCGAGATATAGTATCCCCCCGACGCCGCGACGCTGCCCATCGAGACGATCACGGGAATCCGCTTCTTCAGCTTGCGCAGCGCGTTGTAGATCAGATCCGAGGCGAGCGCCGAGCCACCGGGGCTGTCGACGCGCAACACGAGCGCCTTGATGTCCTCGTTGTGGGAGATCGCTTTGAGCGTCTTCAACATTCGCAACGCCGCGATCGACTCGTCACCGCCCCACTCGTCTCCTCGTGAGGCGTAGACGATCGGCCCGGTAGCGTACAACACGGCGACGTGTGGCCCGCTCACCGTCTTCGGCTTCTGCGAGAGAAAGCTGAAGAGGCTGAAGATCGACGTCGGCAGCTTCAGATTCCGCGTGCCGTATTTGAGGATCCAGCCGTCGGGGTAGCGCTCGGCGATCGAGCGACGAAAGGCGTCCCAGTAGACCAACTCGTCGACGAGCTTGTGCGCCTTCGCCGCGGGCGCGGCGAGCAAACCCTGGTCGATCGCCGCCTTGACCTTGGCTTCGGTCAAGCCGCGGTGCTTTGCGACGCTCGCGACGTAATGCGCGAAGACGTCGTCGAGCAGCAGATCGAGTGCCTCTCGCTGGGCGTCGCTCATCGTGCTGCGCGTCAGCGCATCGGCGGCGGACTTGTACTTGCCCGTGGCGACGAACTCCGCCTCGACGCCGATCTTCGCCAGGAGATCCTTGAGGAAGATCGCCTCGAGGCGGAGACCGTTGATCATCAACATTCCCGTCGGAGCGAGGGCGATCACGTCGGCGTTCGAGGCCAGCAGATAGCTGGCGTTGCCGCCCTGATCGAGGTAGGCGTAGATCTTCTTCTTCGCTTTGCGACAGCGCTGCAACGCCGCCGAGAGCTCTTGCACCTGAGCAAACGAGAGCTGCACTGCGCCGAAGCGCAGGACGATCGCCAGAATGTTCGGATCGTGCGCCACCTTGCGAAGCTGCCGCAGCCGCACCTCGAGCGAGATCCGCGAGCGTCCGAACCAATCGAAGGGCGCCTTGCGCTCGACGAGGGTGCCGTGAAAGTTGAGCTGCAACACCGCCCTTCGCGGCGGCGGCAGCGGAGCGGGCGCCGCGAGGAGCGGACTACCGCAGAATAGCAGGGCCAGCGCCACGACGCACCCCATGAGGGGGCGCTGGCTTCGCTGATCGGTCTGGTCGTGTCGTCGTTTCATCGGCGCCTCACTGTGCGAGCCTGTCATCGGTCTCGTCGCGGCGGCGCGTCGTGCGCCACCGTGCCCGGCACAACCCGGCCATCGGTCGTCGTCTCAGCCGTCGGCGACCCCGCCGAAGCGCAGCTCGAGTTGTTTGAGCATGTAGATCTGATCCCGCAGCTCCGCCGCCTTTTCGAACTCGAGATTTTCGGCGGCCTTGAGCATCTCTTTCTTCAAACGCTCGATCTCTTTTTTTGCATCCCGTGGATGTTTCTTGTACTCGGCGGCGACTTCGGCCGCCTTGGCCAATGTCTCGCCACCCTTGTCCATCCAGCCCTGGAGATAGGCGATCGGCTTGACGATCGTCTGCGGCGTGATCCCGTGCTCGACGTTGTACGCCTGCTGCACGGCACGCCGTCGATCGGTCTCGTCGATCGCCGTGCGCATCGAATCGGTGAGCCGATCGGCGTACATGATCACGCAACCGTTGACGTTGCGCGCGGCGCGACCCGTCGTCTGGATCAGCGAGCGTGCAGAGCGCAGGAATCCTTCGCGATCGGCGTCGAGGATCGCGACCAGGCTCACCTCGGGGAGGTCGAGCCCCTCGCGCAACAGGTTGATCCCGACCAGCACGTCGAAGGCGCCTTCGCGCAGGTCCCGCAAGATCTGGACGCGCTCGAGGGTGTCGATCTCCGAGTGCAGGTAGCGCACGTTGACGCCGACCTCGCGGTAGTATTCGGTGAGATCCTCGGCCATCCGTTTGGTCAACGTCGTGACGAGGACGCGCTCCTTGCGCTCGACGCGAAGGCGAATCTCTTCGAGCAGATCGTCGACCTGGTTGGCGACGGGCCGCACGTCGACGCGTGGATCGACGAGTCCCGTGGGGCGAATCAGCTGCTCGACGATCTCGCCCTCGCAACACTCGAGCTCGTAGTCGCCCGGCGTGGCGCTGACGAAGATCGTCGTGCGCATCCGCTCCTCGATCTCTTCGAAACGCAGCGGCCGATTGTCGAGGGCCGAGGGCAGGCGAAAGCCGAAGTCGACCAGCGTCTCTTTGCGCGAGCGGTCGCCGCGGTACATCGCGCCGAGCTGGGGCACGGTGATGTGGCTCTCGTCGATGAAGAGCAGATAGTCGTCGGGAAAATAGTCGATCAGCGTCGGCGGCGGCTCGCCCTCGTTGCGCCCGGTGAGGTGGCGCGAGTAGTTCTCGATGCCGTTGCAGAAGCCCATGTGCTCGAGCATCTCGAGGTCGAACATCGTTCGCTGCTCGAGGCGCTGCGCTTCGAGGAGCCGCTCGCCGCGGCGCAGCGTCGAGAGCTGGATCTCGAGCTCGGTGCGGATCGTCTCCACCGCTTGTTGGCGCCGCTCTTGGGAGACGACGTAGTGACTGTTCGGATAGACGGTGATCCCGTTGAGCGCCCGGACGCGCTTGCCCGTCAGCGGATCGATCTCGACGATCGTCTCGATCGTGTCGCCGAAGAACTCGATCCGGATCGAGAGGGCGTCCTCGTACGCGGGGTAGACCTCGAGGACGTCGCCGAAGCGGCGGAAGGTGCCGCGCTCGAAGTTGTAGTTGTTGCGCGTGTATTGCAGCTCGACCAGGCGGCGCATGATCTCTTCGGGCTCGATCTCTTGCTCGAGCATCAGATGCAGCGCCATGTCGCGGTAGTAGACCACGTCACCGATGCCGTAGATGCAGGAGACGCTGGCGACGATCAGCGTGTCCCGCCGCATCACCAGAGAGCGCGTGGCCGAGTGGCGCATCCGATCGATCTCATCGTTGATCGTCGACTCTTTCTCGATGTAGGTGTCCGTCGAGGGCACGTACGCTTCGGGTTGGTAGTAGTCGTAGTACGAGACGAAGTATTCGATGGCGTTGTCCGGGAAGAGCGACTTGAACTCGCTGTAGAGCTGGGCTGCGAGCGTCTTGTTCGGCGCGATCACCAACGTCGGACGCTGAACCGCCTCGACCACCTTGGCGACCGTGAACGTTTTCCCCGAACCCGTGACGCCGAGCAGGGTCTGGGCGCGTTCGCCGCGTTCGAGCCCGGCGACGAGCTCGGCGATCGCTTGGGGTTGATCGCCTCTGGGGACGAATTCGCTGGTGACGCGAAACGGTGTTTCCATGGTCCGCAGTCTAGCACAGTGGGCCGGTAAAGCTCGACACCCTTCGTCTCCAATCTGGCCAGCGACGGGAAAATGCGCTATACTTTTCGATGTATTCATTCCATTCGAGTACACCGTTTACCACCATGAAATCAGGTGTTTACACTAGCCCATCGGCCCGTGTGCCCGATGACGGAACGACCTTCGGTGGCGAGCCCGCCCTGCCCAAGGTGCCGACGCCGCGCGAAGAGCTGGTCGAGATTCAGCGGGAGATCTTTCAGCGCAACTACGAGCGGCTCCTCGAGAGCGAAATCGATTCGCCCGGTCAGCTCAAACGCTACGAAGCGACCTACAACCTCGGCGTCCAACGCTACAGCGAGCTATCGACGATCGACGAGCTCGCTCGGCGGGCGCGCAAGGCCGACCTGGTCTACGTCGGCGACTATCACACACTCGGGGTGAGCCAGAAGACCTTCGTCAAGCTTCTACGTCGTCTGCGGCGGCCGAACAAGAAGCTGCTGATCGGCCTCGAGTTCGTCGAAGGCCGCTACCAGGAAGAGGTCGACCGCTACCTCGCGGGGCGGATCAAGGACACGACGTTCCTCAAGCGAATCCGCTACGCCGAGCGCTGGCCCTACGATATCTGGCCGAACTTCAAACTGATCTTCGAGTTCGCCCAGAAGTACGAGATCCCGATCCGGGCGTTGGACTGCGACTCGCGCGAATGCAATACGCTCCACGGCCGCGACTCCTACGCCGGTTGGCGCATCGCCGAGGCCTTCAGCCGCGAGCCCGACGCGCAGATGGTGGTGCTCTTCGGCGAGCTGCACATCGCCCCCGAGCATCTGCCGACGGTGGTCGCCGAGAACCTGGCGAAGCTCGGCGAGACGCGCGAGTGGTTCATCGTCTACCAGAACTGCGAAGAGATCTACTGGAGCCTCGTCGAGAAGGGGCTCGAGCAGACCGAAGAGGTTGTCGAGATCGACGAGCGGCGCTTCTGCATTCTGAACACGCCGCCGATCATCGTGCAGCAGTCCTACCTGAATTGGCTCGACTACGACGAGGACTCCCTCGAGCACGACAACCTGCTCAAGAACTTCAACGAGCTGATCGATGTGCTGATCAAGTTCTTGCGCCTTTCGAGTGACACGCTGCAACAAGCTCGCGAAGAGCTTCAGGTCTACGGCCCGGGTGACACGCGCTTCATGCGCAAGCTGCGCAAGCGCCACGTCTACTCGGAGCACCATCTCGAGATTCTGCGCCAGCAGATCCTCGAGGGCGAGAGCTTCTTTCTGCCCGAAGCGAACCTGGTCTACCTCGGCAACCTCTCGGTCAACCACGCGGGGGAGGAGGCGACGCACTTCCTCAAGACCGTTCTCTCGGGCTACGAAGGCGTCCAGCCGATGCGCGACGCGTTCTACACGCGGATCATGCACGAGGCGATCGGCTTCTTCGGCTCGAAGATCATCAATCACAAGCGCAAGAGCCCGAACGAGCGCTACTTTCGCCAGATCGTGCGCAATTTCGCCCACGATCCGACGATCGGCCGCGACGAGCTCACGGTCGCCGTCTGCGTGCTGATGCACAAGCGCTGGGAGCAGGGGAAGAACGTTCGCAACTTCTCCAAGCTGTTCCATCAAGACGACGCGATCTTCAACATGGTGACCCACAGCCTCGGCTACATGCTCGGCGACAAGCTCTACTACGCGCTCCTCGAGGGGACGATCACGAAGGGCGAGATCGTCGATCTGTTCCACGAGAGCTTCGAAGAGACCAACAGCGCCTGCGCGACCTACTTCCACCTCTGCCAGATCGTCGCGAACACGAAGACTCCCAAACGCCTGTAACTCGTTCGGCAGCTCTTGTATGAGCGGAACAAAGATGATAAGGTACGCGCTTCGTTTGGTCTGTCCGATGGAGAGTCGGTGGTGTTTGGCCTAGGTCCCGATAAATTCAGCGGTTTTTCTGCAGCGGATTTCGACGCATTCGTCGAGAGCAAGTGGTCGTCGAACCGCTTCAACATGGAGCGCATGAAGGTCGCGGGCAAGCTGGCTGCGCTCGGCAAGGTGATCGGCCCGGCGCTCGAAGCGGCGGGTTTTCCCCTCGAGAGCGAGACATCGCAGGCGAACCCAACGATTTTCAATGGAAACTGTGTCGACTCTGGCTGGCTCTACTTTCAGCGCCGCGCCCAGGACCGCAAGATGCTGGCGGCGCTGCTCGACAAGCACAACACGATGGCGAAGAACGTCGCCGACGCCTGTCCCCACCATCAGCACATCATCCTCTTCGTGCGGGTCGATCGGGCGGGCATCGAGGCGGGGCTGCGAATTCATCACAACGCCTGGCTCGACGGGCACAACCTCTTCGACAAGCTCAAGGATACCTGGCAGCACGAGCTGTTCTTGGGGCTGATCGCTGGGCTGAGCACCGATCTGACGATCGACTTCGGCACCTTCCAGACGACGGGCGGGTCGAAGGTCGACCGCGATGAGCTCAAACGCGCGGCACAAGCCTTCGGCAACCCGACCGAGAGCCTCTTGGTGGTCCAGCGCTTCGGCCGTGACCACGCGGAAATCGCCGAGCCAGCGTTCGCCGAGCAGCTCCAACGGCTGCTGACCACCCTCGCCCCACTCTACCAATTCATCGCCTGGTCCAAAGAGAACGACCACGTCTCGATCAAAGACCAGCTCCCAGCCCAGGCGTCGCCCGAGCTCGTCTCGCTCTCGAGCGTGATCGAGAAGAAGGCGCGCCAGAAGAAGGCGGGGATCAAAGACCTCTCCCTCGCTCCCCAACGCAAAGTCGTCGTGCTCAAGGGCGTCTTCGAGCGGCAGAAGGGCGTCGTCGATTCGATCGATTCCAAGGGTGTCGCCAAAGTGCTGATCGGCAACCTCGCCGTGAAGATCCCTGCGAGCGACCTCAAGGTCGTCGACTGACGACGCGATCCGCCGACGCGCGTCGACCGAGACACGCCGCGCCCGCGCCTGCCGCGGCTCCTCAACCGAGGGATTTGCTGTAGAAGGTGTTACAGCCGACGTGACCCGTCGCACCCAACGGCGCTTCGATTCGCTGGAAGCCGAAGCGGCGGTACAGCTTGTTCGCATGTCCCATCGTATCGAGCGTCTCGAGGTAGCACTGTCGAAAACCGAGCCGCTGCGCCTCGTCGAGCAGGCGCTGGAGCACGAGCGTGCCGAGCCCCAATCCGCGGGCGTCCTCGTAGAAATACATCTTGCGCAGCTCGCAGATACTCGGATCGGCGCCGACGAGAGGCCCGATACCGCCTCCGCCGCGCACCTCGCCGCCCCTCGTGACGACGAGATATGAGTGGCGCGGTTGCGAGTATTGGGCGAACATCGCGCTCACTTCGGGATCGCCGTATGCGAAGCCTTCGCCGCGGCATCCGTACGAGGCCATCACGCTGCGCACGAGGTTTGCGACCGCCGGGTCATCGGCGGGCTCGAGAGGGCGGATCGAGAACTCGGCGCGGCGACGGGCCCGATGTAGAGCGTTGGCGTACAGGCCAAGCCCGCGCTCGACCTCGGCGCGCTCGCTCGGCGTGAGGATTCGAAGCGCGTCGAGGACCTGTCGATTCGCCGATTCGTGCACCTGCGCCAACACATCGCGTCCCGCCGCCGTCACGCTCAGCTTGCGGCTGCGCCCGTCGGTCGGATGCGGCGTCGATTCGACGAGCCCACGCCGCTCGAGGTCGGCGAGGGCCCGGCTGAGAGACGATTTGTCGAGCAGTAGCTGCTCCGCCAGACCGACGAC
>JAGQJP010000311.1 GCA_020430585.1 Myxococcales bacterium
CCCTTCAAGGGGACGTTTCAGTGCGAAGAGGGGCGGACGTTCGTGATCACCTTGGCGAAGAAGGCGCCGATCATCGTGCAACCGAAAACGCCCGACGTGAAGTACCGCAAACGGATGTCGGGATATCGGCTCGCGGCGTGGATCACCCTCGGTACGGGCGTCGCCTTCGTGGCGACCGGCGGGGCCCTGTTAGGGGTCGCCTCGAAGCAGAACCAGTCGCTGAACGACAAGTGCTCCGGCGGGACCACGATCGCCGGAACGCCAATCTGCGACACCACTCAAACCAATGCCCACAATACCGTCAACTCGATCAACAAGAAGCTCAAGGCCGGCTGGGCGCTGACGATCATCGGTGGGGCGAGCCTCGCCGCGTCGATCGCTCTGTTCTTCCTCAAGCCCACCGTGCGCGAACGGATCATCGAGTCGCGCTGGCGCATCTCCCCCACGCTCGGCCCCACCTACGGAGTCAACGCCGAAGTCGACTTCTGATCGGTCTGGTGCCCACGACGGCCCCGAGCTCCTCTACGGCGAGCCCGGGTGTTTCGGTTCGCCGATACGGCTGATGGATACTGCTTCAATCGCTGGAGAATCGAGAGAGTGCGGTCTGGAGTGTCGGACGCGGGCTACTGGCCGCCGGCGCGGAAGACGAACGGCCACTGAATGATGCAGATCCCGCCTTGGGGTTTGTCGAAGCGCATGAAGCGCACGCGGCGGAGAATGCACGAGTGGACCGAGCTACTGTTCAGCGTGCTCTGGGCGATCGACGCGCCACTGACCATGCCCGAGGCGTTGATCGTCCAACGAACGGTGACTTTACCGGCGAGCTTGTTGTTCACTTGCAGCTCTTGCTCGTAGCAGGCGCGCAGTGCGCCAGCGCGCCGGCCGACCACGCGTCGGATGTTCTCGCGCGAGCAGAAACCTTGCTGTGTACCGCTACCGATGTTGAAATGAGCGCGCACTTTGTGTCGGCGCTTCTTGCCGAGCCGGCCGGTCTTGCCGCGACCTGGTCCGGTGTTGATCTCGCCGCGGCCGAGCAGGCCGCCGGGGCCGTATTTGCCACCGCCGCCCGGACCGTTGCCACGCAGGCCCATTCCCTTCGTACCGTGACCGATGCGAAGCTCGGTGCCGACACCGTTCATCTGAATCGCGAGCTTGTTCGAGAAGTCGCCGACGTTCTTGTCGAGAACTTTCGACAGGCTGCCGATGTTTCGCGAATTCAAGATCTTGTTCAGCGCGATGTTCTTCGGATCGATCTTGTTCTGGAGCGGACCTTCACGTTTGGGCACCTTGCTCTCGTCTTCTTTGTCGGGATCGCCAAATTTGCCTTCTTCGCCCGGCGCTTTCTTGCCGGTTAGCTCATCCTCGTCTTCCTCGAGGAGCTCTTCTTGATTCGGCGTGTCCACTTCGACCTCGTATTGCGTCTCGCGCATCGGGTCGACGAGCTTCATCGGATCGGGCTCGGTCTTGCCGCCCCAGGCCATGCAGAAGACGATGAAGAGGATCTGGACAACCGCGGAGACGATCAGCGAGGCGAGGGTCTCCGAGTTGAAGTCGAAGACGCTCTTCTTCGGGATCGTGTCCTCTTGGGTGATGCACTGAAAGAAGACGCCGACATCGCCGAAGCTGAGAAGGCCCCAGTCGCCGAACTCGAGGGTCGCTTCGAAGAAGCCGCCCTTCTGTTGGACGCGGTGCGTCTCTTCGAGGAATTTGTCGATCGGCTTGCTGTCGTTCTTGACGTTGATCTTGCCGGTGAGGTCGCGGGTCAGGGTGATGATCGTTCGTCCGTCGGGACCGGGCTTGAACAGAGGGAACTTCGGAGGCAGGTTCTCGGCTGGCAAGATGAAGGTATTCTTCAAATCTTCGCCGATGGTGATCTGCCGGGGTTTCTCGAAAATGCGCTCCTGAATGATGGTGCCATGATGAATGATGGCAACACGAAGCATGTACTGACTCTTACCCACTGTACAACCCTTCCTTGCCGGCCCTTGGTTTTGACCGTCCGACTGCCCGAACCCGCCACGGACAGTGCGGATGCGACCCTGAAGGCGATCCAGCCCTCGTAGAAGCGCTGATAATAGTACGCACCCCTATGCTCGTCAAGCCCTATTTTGGAAACGTCAAGTGAAATCGACCCGTTGTCGGTCAAACGCGAGATAATTCCGCAAAACTGGCCAACTTGGCGTCGAGTGGGTCACGGTGTCGGAGTGGTCGGGCGACTCGTCGGTGCCGGCACCAAGAGCAGCAAGAGTTTTCGCGCCTTCTCGAGCATTCGGTGGCGCAGATAGAAGCGGTAGAGTGCGACTCGATGCTCGAACTGACGGTTGCCCTCTGCTGTCATCGCCTGAAGCAGCCGCTCGGCCTCGGCGAGACGGCCGACGCGCTCGTAAACCCGCGCCAACGCGTGTTTGAGCGCATAGCTCTGCTTGTATTCCTTGGTTTTCCCGAGCCGCAGCAGCTCGGCCAGCGCATCGGAAAAACGCCCCGAGCGATCGTAGGCCCGCACGAGTAGCCAACGCGTGCTGTGCGCCTGCGGGCTGAGCTGCACGGCCCGTCGCAGCGGCTCGATCGCGCTCTTTGGTCGACCGTACTCGAGGTACGTCTTTCCCAACGCCGCGTAGGCAAAGGGATTCTCCGGTGAGAGCGCGAGACTCGTCCGCAGCTGACCGACGATCTCTAGGAGCGGTCGGCGCAACATCCGCCCACAGATCGCGAAGGTGTAGTGTGCGTTCCACCAGGAGCGCTTGCCCTGCACGAGCGGAGCGAGTAGCGCGTAGGCCCTCACGTACGAGCCTTTGCGAAACAGCGCGATCGCCGTTTGCAGCGTCGCAGCGTCCGGAGACGGCTGGGCGACCGATGCCGGCGTGAAGCCGAGGAGCACGAGCCCGACGGCGAGCACGCCGAGCAAATGTTGGTGACGTTGACAGAACATCGCGAGTTCGGTAGCCTCTCTGAGCCGTTGCGGCGGATCGTCGCAGCGCAGAACGGGCCTCCGCGCGAGGCCGCACTGACGCACCAGTGTAGGTCGATGAACCGATCAAGGCAAGTCATTCGATTCTGGATCGCTCTCAGCTTCGCGTTCACGCTGAGCGCGAAGGCTGTGGCCGCCCCTCCGGCGCCGCGCGACCAGGTTCGGCGGTACAACGGATCGTATTGGTCGGTCGGGCTGCTCGCCGGGCTCTCACTCTTGGAGAATCGCGCCTACTCACACAGGGCGGGGTATCTCGTCGGTGTCGAGGGGCGGCTCGTGACGGTGATGCATCTGTTCGGCGTTGGGTTGACCTACAGCCACGCTGGGTACAACCTCGGTCTCGACGGCGTGCGAATTCGCAGCTTTCGCCACACCGTCGCGGCTGACGTCTACGTCCACCCGCTCTTCTTCGTGATGCTTTCGAACTCGTGGTTCTACTACGCCCTCTCGACCTTCCACATCAGCCTCGGTACGGGCCTCGAGATCACCCAGTGGCGGCCGACCGGGGCACCCGCGCGGACCGAAGCCGACGCATCCTTCCGTCTCGGCTGCGGGATGGAGATGCCCCTCGACAATCCTCATGACGGCGGCGCGTTCTGGCTCGGTTGGGCCTATCAGTTCAGCTACATGCGCGTCGATACTCGCACGCGCGCGAGTCGCACGATGTCCGAGCACGGCTTCTTTCTCACGCTCAGCTACCGCACGAACGGTTGGTAGTCGATGACGGCGACGACGCTGAAGCGGCTATTCTTTCGCTTGCGACCCGAAGATTGGGTTCTACTCGCCTTCGTCACGCTCTTCGCGATCTTCCTCGCGATCTTCCGCGGCTCGCTCTATCTCTACCACAGCTCGGTTCGAAGCCCGATGTACGTCCTCGGTTTCATGGTCGTTCTCAACCTCGTCGTCCGCGCTCCCGGGCTCTTCGGCGCGTCGAAGACGACGCTGCTCCAGATGGCTCGCTCTACCGGCGCGATGCTGCGGGACTGGCTGCCCTTCATCCTCTGCTTCCTGGTCTACGAGAACTTCCACGACATGACCAACCTGATCCACGGGCCCGAGACGGTCGATCGTTGGTTGGCGCAGATCGATCAGTGGATCTTCGGCGTGCAGCCGACGCTGTGGCTTCAGGCGCACACCCACCCGCTGTTGACCGACTACATGAGCTTCGCCTATTCGCTCTACATCGCGATTCCCGCGACTCTGGCGGGTATCCTCTACGTCAAGGGGCGAATCGCCGACTTCCGCGAGGTGATGCTGGGCCTGCTGTTGGCGTTCTACATCGGCTTTGCGGGCTACATCCTGGTGCCCGCCGTCGGGCCGCGGGCGATTCTCGACATCCGCTTCGAAAATCCGATGTATCTGAACGGAATCACCTTCTACCGCTCCTTTTCGGCGATGTGGAACGATCTGCAATCCTTCCAGCGCGACTGCTTTCCGAGCTTGCACATCGGGATTTCGAGCGTGATCCTGTTCTTCAGCTACAAGTTTGCCGATCTGTTTCGCGTCAGGCGGATCCTCTTCTGGGTGATGCTACCGTTTGTCGTCAGTCTCTGGGTGGCGACGATCTACCTGCGCTATCACTGGGTGATCGACGTGATCGCCGGATGGAGCTTGGCGGCGTTCTGTTTCTGGTTTGCGCCGAAGATCGAGGCCTATTGGGGCCGCCAGCGCCGTTCGGTCGGAATTCCCCTCGCCACGGATCGTGGAGCGACGGCTGCGGGAGCGTTCAGCACGCGGTGAGCGCGGAGACTGGCGGAAAGCGAGCGTCCGCTGACGGAGCTCACTCGTCGTCTTTCTTCTTCTGTGCTTCCTGATACCACTCGATCCATTTGTCGGCGTCGGTCCCCAGGTCCTGCTTCGTCCGGACCTTGAGAAGCTTGAGGATGTCGTCGGCGAGTTTGCCTCCGAGCTCCTTCTTGTCGTCCTTCATCGCTCGGATCAAGCGCCCCGTCGTCTTCATGTCCTTGAAACGCGCGTCGATCGCCAGAAGCGCTGCCTTTCGCACAGAGACGTCGAGGCTGTGATCGTACACCTTCTTGAGCAGCTGTTCGAACGTCGCGGTACCGATCTCGTAGCGCATGTAGAGCGCTACGGCGCGCGCTTTGAGCACCGCGTCCGTCTCGCGGTCGGCGAACGCCTTGAGCAGCGCGATCATCGAGGCGTTCGCATATTGCGTCACGCCACGTAGCGCCGCCTCGCGAATCGAGCGTACGCGGTCCTTGAGGGCGATCTTGTAGTGTTCCAGAGCGGCGACATTGCCGATCTTCAACATCGCCTCGATCGCCGCCAGGCGGACCTTCGGATCGGCGTAGGTCAGCTGTTCGCCCAAGACGGGAATCGCAATGATATTACGGGCATTCCCGATCAGGCGAATCAACGGTACGCGATAGTCCGTCTTCGGGTCTTTCAGCTTCGCGATCAACGCGGTGACGCTGGCGGGCGTGCGGAACTTTTTCAGCGCTTCGCGTGCGATCTTCTGGATCTCGGTGTCCTTGTCGTCGACGCCTTTGAACAGGCCGTTGAGCGCGGCCTCGTCCTTGACCTTCGCCAGCACCTTGAAGGCGAACAGACGTCGATTGCGGTTCTCGTTCTCTGGGCTCGCCTCGCTGTTCATCGTCGAGATCGCCGAGTCCCCCATCTTCACCGCTTTGTCGACCAACGCGTCGTCACCCCCGCTCTTCTCCGCCTGTTTCAGCAGATCCTCGAGCGTTTCGACTTTCTCTTGCGGTGTCTCATCCTTCTTGCAGGCGGTAGCCGAAACGAGTAGCAGCAGAGCCATACCTAAGGCGGAATACCATCGTCGGTGGAACATCTCTCTCCCCCTCGAGCCGTTTTCGCTTGAATGTGCCTAGGATAACAAAACTTTGGCGCCGGTCAAATCATGACGTCCTTCCAACCGAGAGAATGTCGAAGCCATAGAGACTCTTTGACCTTTTTGCGCAAAAGCGTTATGAGTGACCGGATGGAGCCTGTACTCTTTGCCAAACCGACGATCTTCGGGCCCGGTGAGCATTCGATTTCACGCGCCCAGCTTGACCCAGACGCGCTTCGCGTGGTCTACCGGCTGTACCGCGCAGGGCATCTCGCCTACGTCGTGGGCGGCGGTGTCCGTGACCTCTTGCTCGGACGCACGCCGAAGGACTTCGACATCGGCACCGACGCC
>JAGQJP010000312.1 GCA_020430585.1 Myxococcales bacterium
GGTCTACTACGCGCCCGGGACGGGGCACGTCTTCATGCGCTCGAGCTGGAGCAAAGACGCCACGTGGGCCAATTTCATCGCCGGCCCCTATACCGAAAGCCACGCGCATCAAGATCAGGGTTCGTTTCTGATCTACAAGAAGGGCTGGCTGGCCTACGACGAGAACGTCGCCACCCACTCGGGGATTCAGCAGGGGACGAACATGCACAACCTGGTGCGTCTCGTCCGCAACGGAACGCCGATGCCCCAGCGCGAGGGCTCGAAGCCGGGCAAGCTTTTCGGGCTGCGCGACGACGCGACCTTGACCTATCTCGCCTCGGATCTCGCTCCGGTCTACGACGATACCTACGTCGCCGCTGTCGAGCGCCGAATGCTCTTCATCAAGCCCGATCTCTTCGTGATCTTCGACCTGGTGAGCTCGAGCGGCGATCTCGACACGGTCTGGCAGCTCAATACGCCGATCAATCCGACGATCGATACGGGCGTTGCGACCCTCAGCGGGCCGAACGCCACTCTTCGCGTGGAGATGCTCGAACCCGAGAGCGGAAGCTTCGAGACGATAGGCTGGACGGGGCAGGATGACATCACGGGTGGCGGATATCAGCTCCAGTTCTCGCAGAAGGGCACGACGAATCGATATCTCACCGTCCTCAGCCTCGACGGCGCGCTGACGTCGGCGATTCGCACGACGGATCTCGACTCGATCGGCGCGACACTGACTCTCGCCGACGGGCGCACCGTACACGTGCGCTTCACGAACCTGAACCACGGCACCACGGTCGTGATCGAGCAGGGTGGCAGCGAGATCTACAACGAGAGCTTCGACGAGACCCTCCAAGAGCTGCCGCGCTTCGCCAACTGAAGCTCGGCTCCGCTCCACGGCGATCATCGCGTCGAGGGCATCAGTATTGAACGAGCAGTTGAACCTGGGTCAGGCCGCGTCCGATCGTCGGTTGGAGCGAGAACCGCGTCTCGCCGCTCTTCCCCGCCGGTTTGCGGCTCAGCGTGTGGAGGTAGGGGACGAGAAACCCAATGCAGGCACCGACCGCGGCGCCTGTGATCACATCCGACCAGTAGTGGCGCCCGGCGAAGACACGCAAGAGGCTCGTCGAGGTCGCCAGGCTCATCGTTCCAGCCCAGACGACGTAGCGCCAGGGGCTCGTCGGGTGGCGCTTCGTGAAGATGTACCCGTAGGCCGTCGCGATCGCGAAGGCGAGGGCGGTGTGCTGCGAGAAGAACGAGAACTGGCCGTCGATTCCCGCTTTGGTCTCCGCCGAGACCTTCGGATTGAACAGGTAGGGACGCGGCCGCCGCACGGCGAACTTGACCATCTGGTTGGGGAGCAGGGCGACCATCACGGTCTCGGCCATCACCATCACGGCTTTTCCAAAGCCGCGGTAGCCAGCTCCCGGCTTGCTGACGGCGACGTCGATCAAGTCGAGGACCACGGGCAGCGCGAGCGTGGTGTAGACCAACACGTCCGAGGCGATCTGCGAGCCCGCCGAGAAGTAGTAGGTGACGGGTCGATCGAAGCGGTTGACCGACATCCGGTCGTACGTTCGGTCGGGGGCTTTGAGGTCCTTCTTGATCAGCTCGGCGGCGAGGCCGAGCCCCCCAGCGCCGAGCGTGATCGGCAGATCGATCGCGAGATCGATCTCGAACGGGCTGCGGGTGTCCGCCCACAGCGGCTGTGCCAGCGCGAGCGGAGCGAAGAGCAGCAGCGCGATCGCGCAGAGAGTCGGCCGTCGGTATTGCATCGTGGCGACAGAATACTCCGCTGGGTTTCGGATTTCAACGACGAAACCGTCGTCACGTGTCAGCTGCTGCGACCCCAGGGTGTCGTGCGCAGGACGAGATCGGCGCGGAAGGCGACCTCGGCGTCGACCCGATCGTCGATCGCCGCGGCGACAGCGGCGGCGAATTGTTGTGCGGACTCGAAGCGCAGCTCCGGGCGTTTCGCCAGGGCGACGGCGAGCACTCGGTCGAAGGCGGCGGGGATCGGGGTCATGCTCGTCGGCCGCGGCGGCATCGTGTGGGCCACGGCATAGAGGATCGCTGGGACATCGGGGCCCGAGAACGCCGGAATCCCCGTCAGGGCGCGGTAGACGATCACGCCAAGGGCGTAGACGTCGGTGCGCACGTCGACCGCTTCGCCTCGTGCCTGCTCGGGCGCCATGTAGGCTGGCGTGCCGACGAGGTATCCCTCGGTCAGCGTGCCCGTCTGGTCGGTCACCTTCGAGACGCCGAAGTCGAGGATCTTCCAGATCTCGTCACCCGATCCGGGGGCGTGTCGGAAGAGGTTGCGCGGCTTGAGATCGCGGTGAATGATCCCCGCGCGGTGCGCCGCCGCGACCCCTGCGGCGACCTGGCTGACCATCGTCGCGATCGTCCGCATTGGCAGGCGCGGCATTCCGCGAAGAATGTCGGCGAGGCTCTGACCGATCAATCGCTCCATGACCAGGAAGGGGATCGGCGCCTCGTTGTCGGCGATCTCGAGCACGCGAACGACGTTGGGTGAATCGATCGACGCGGCGACCGTGAGCTCGCGGAGGAAACGTCGAACGATCCGCGGATCGCCCGTCGCCCCGACAGTCAGCAGCTTGACCGCCGCCGTCTCGGTGGTCGAGCGGTGGCGCGCTTCGTAGACCTCGCCCATCGCACCACGGCCGATCAGGTTGCCCAGACGATACGACCCGAAGCTCTGTTCGGTAAAACGGCCGGGCCCTCCGATGCGCAGGGCGCGCGCCAACTCCTGTTCCGCCTCGGCCAAGAGCGCCTTGCCTCTGACGGTGTTGCGCACCGCGGCCTGGAGCTGCTCGATCGCTTTGCTGATCGTACCGCGAAAGCCGCGGGCGAGCCAGAAGGCGACGACGAAGACGAGCTGCGCGATCCCGAGCATCGCCAGCTGCTCGATCACTCGCACGTTCATCGGCCGAATGACCGCGCGGTCGGCGATCACTCCCGTGCTGATCAGCACGCCGAGCACCAGATGCGAGAGGCAGGCGAGGACGAAGACCGCGATCGCCGGCCGAAAGCTCTGGCCGACCGAGAAGAAGTACATCACGATCGGCGTCACCAGGATCGCCGACGAGAGCACGCCCCAGTAGACGTAGCACGAGACGAGGGCGACGCTCGTCGTGCAAGCGAAGACGAGGTTCAGGGTCGTACCGTACGCCATCGCGTCGCGCAGTCGAACGACGACCCAGAGCGCGCCGCCCGCGCCGATCGCGAGTCCCGCGGCGTGCAGGTTCTTCGCCAGTGGATCGCCCCTCATCAAGAGGAGGACCAACGCCGTGAGTACGCAGACCACCAGCGCCGATGCGGCGAAGAGCCGAGTGCGTAGCACTTCGTCGAGGAGCAGCGCATCGCGCGTCGTCGTCACCGCCGTCGGAATCGACCCCGAGCTCGGCTGTGCGGGCTCGCGAGGCTCACGCTCGAGGTGCCTGCGAATGTCGACGGTGCCCTCTGTCGGTCGTTTGCGAGGTGACGCGCTCCGAGGCGGGGCTCCGTTCTGGTTTTCGTCAATCTGCATCGGCGTTCCGCGCTGCTGCGTGCGACAGACTCTAGCACAGAGCTTCGTGAGAGTTCAACGAGGGCCTGCGAAAATGGTGGGATACGGATCGAACCGCGTCCCCTGTCGCCAGTCGTGTCGTCGCGGCCGATGTCCACGTCTGGCCTCTTCGGGACGGCCGAGAACTGCCCCAAACGGGGTGCGACTCGGCAGGGAGCTAGCCGATGCATCGTTTCCCACGAGATACAGGCTCCGAGCGCCCCTGCCTCGACGTACCGACCGCATCTGACGACGACGCTCGGGCGGCGCCTGCTGCTGGCGCTCGGGCCGCAGATGGCGACGACGCTCGGGTATCGTCTGACCGCGAGGTTCCTCCTTGCGCTGATTCATCCGCGGTCAGCACCAGGCGGCCTCGCGCGCGTCGTCGGGTTGCCCGTGACCGGGCCCGCCAGCGTTCCGGACGCTCCCTCGATCGCTCGTGTCCAAGCCCGCCAACGCTTTCGAGCTTCCTCGCGCTGCGCGCCCTGGCCCAATTCAGCACGCTCGACAGTTCCTCAACATTTGGAGCGTACCTTGGGATTGAGCGGGACGGCGGGAGCCGCTTCGCAAAACACTCAACGTCAAAGGAGACGTCGATGAAAATTGCCATGATCCTGATCTTGTCGGGGGCGATCCTGCTGGTCGTCGGA
>JAGQJP010000313.1 GCA_020430585.1 Myxococcales bacterium
CAGCTCGCTGTCGGCAACGCGGCGACAGACCTGCTCCTCGGCTTCGAGCACGACCTCGAGCCAGCCGCTGAGCTGGTCGTCGTCAGCCGCTCGTCCCTCGATCCGCACCCGTTCACCGACGCTGACGAGGTGGGGCGAGCTGTAAAACCCCGTGCGGCGACCGGCGGCGCGGGCGATCGAGTCGCAGATCGCCGAGACCGAGCCCTTGCCGTTCGTGCCGCCGATCAAAATCGAGGGAAATCGCCGTTCGGGTCGACCGAGGAGCTGCAGAACGCGGCCCAGCGCGCCGAGCTGCATCCGAAATCGGTGCTCGCCGCGCGCGTACAACACGTCGATTGCGCGTTGCCGTGAGCCACTCGGGGCGCGCCGGGCTAGCTTTTCTTCGTTGAGCATTGGCGTTCCGTCGTTGGTCTCATTGTAGCGACAACCTCGCACAACGCAACGAGTAAAACGGGACGGCGATTTTTTTGACAGCCGGCAGAAGCCGACGACAATGAATCGCTGAAGCGAAGAAGTGTTCATACCGTCAAAAGGAGCGAGGCGATGCCGACCCAGGAATCTCGTCGCGAGGTGCGCGTGCCCACGCGGATCTTCGTCAATGTGACGCAAAACGACCAGTCGCAATACCTCTCGCGCGCCGTCGATCTCTCGTCGAACGGTGTGCAGTTGAGCCGACTCCCAGAGGAACGACCGGAGTCGCGCTTCGCCTGGTTGCTGTTCTGGCTACCGACCTCGAGCGAGCTGATCCGCGCCCTCGGCGAGCGCGTTCACGAGCGTGACGGCGAGCACCTTTCGTTCGTCGGCTATCGCTTCAAGTACCTCTCGCCGAAGCACCGCGTGCTGTTGCAGCAATACCTCGACGTTCAGACGCAACGCGTTCGGAAAGCGGCGTAACGGGAGCCAGCTTCCCGTGGAAATACGCGACCCGATTCACGGCCCCATTCGAACGAGCTCCGCCGAGCTCCGCGTGATCGACTCCCAGCCCTATCAACGTCTACGAAGCATCAAGCAATTGGGATTCGGCGAGCTGAGCTTTCCCGGCGGGACCCATAACCGCTACCTCCATTCCCTCGGCGCGATGCATTTGGCGGGGCGCGCCTTCGACGCTGTGATGGCCGAGCGCGACCTGCTGCCGATTCCGACGGCGGTCGAGCAGCAGCGGCTGCGGCAGGTTCTGCGGCTTGCCGCCCTGCTCCACGATGTCGGCCACGCGCCATTGTCGCACGCGACCGAGAGCGCTCTGCCGACACAAGACCTGCTGCCGCTACCCTATCCGACCAAGAACACGACCGCGAGCCACGAGGACTTCAGTCTAGCGATCATTCTGACCAGCGAGTTGGCGGGGATCATCGAGCGCGAGTTTCGTGAGCTGCAGATCCGCCCCGAGCATGTCGCGGCGCTGATCTCGGCTGAGGTTCCGATCGAAGAGGGCGGTTTGATGGCTGCCGGCCTCGACTATCGCCCGCTGTTGTCGCAGCTCGTCTCGGGAGAGCTCGACGTCGACCGGATGGACTACCTGCTGCGGGACTCGTTCTTCACGGGTGTCTCGTACGGCAAGTTCGACATCGATTGGCTCTTGACCAATCTGTGCAGCCACATCGTCGATCGGCAGGTCTACCTCGCCCTCGACGCGCGCGCGACATACAGCTTCGACGACTTCTTGCTCTCGCGCTACCACATGTTCTTGATGGTCTACAACCACCACAAGGTGATCGTCTACGATGAGATGCTGCGCCTCTACTTTCACGCGCCCTCGTGCCCATTGCGCCCGTTTCCAGCGGCGATCGACGAGTATCTGAGCTACGACGACTACCGTCTGATCCATCTGCTCAAGCAGTCGTCCGATCCCTGGGCCCGTCGAATCATCGAGCGGAGGCCCTATCGATTGATCCTCGAGTGGCACCGCGACAATTACCCGAACGACGACTTCGAGTCGGTCCACGAGAGCCTGGCCGCGAGTGGATTCGAAGTGATCCATACGACCTCGAAGAGCGTGCTGTCGAAGTACTTCACCGGCGGGAAGGGGTCGTCGAACGTCTACATCAAGGTCCACCGCATGCCAGGGCGGATCGACTACGTTCCTCTCGAAAAATACTCAGACCTCTTCTCGAAGTACGCCAAGGGATGTGACATCGAGCGACTCTACGTTCCTCCCGAGGCGTATCGAGAGGCTCGTGAACGACTGCGTAGCGGCGGATGACGCATTGCATTCAGTTGTCAGCGACTGTATAATTCTTCGCTAGGGCTCTAACACCACATACAAGACCGTCTTTCACGAGGGGTACGCAATGGTTCCCAATGTTTATCGTCTATTCTTGGCGGCAGTGCTCGCGGCGCTCATCGCCTATGGCTTCGGCTGCGCGAAGAGCGGCACGAACACGGGTAACAACACCGCCAAAGACGGCGTGAGCGGCGACACGATCGAAGAGGTCGGCGGCGTCGACACCGCACAACCGGATACTCTCGGCGACAGCGTCGAGCCGAGCGACGCGCCAGACGATCTGGGCTCGGATCTCGTCGGCGAAGACTCGACGCCCCTCCCTGGCCAGTTCGGTGCGCCCTGCTCCGAGAACAAGGACTGCGAGAGCGGGTGGTGTGTTCCCTCGAAGACGGGAAGCATCTGCACCAAGCTCTGTTTGAAAGAGTGCCCGATCGGGTTCCAGTGTAAGTCGGTCCCCCAGACCGCTCCGGACCTGGTCTTCCTCTGCGTTCCGCTCACGACGCCGCTCTGCGAGCCGTGTCAAGACGACGCGCAGTGCCAGGGCGGTGTCTGTCGCGAGCTCGGGTTCGGGACGTTCTGCACGCAAAAGTGCGAAGCGGATGACAGCTGCCCGACGGGCTACAAATGCGAGACGGTCAAGGACGGTGCGGGTAACGACACCAAACAGTGCATCCCGAACAACGGGACCTGTGACTGCACCGAGACGAACACAGGCGCGAAGCACCTCTGCCAGAAGCAGAACGACATCGGCACCTGCACGGGTCTGGCGACCTGCGACCCGACCCAGGGCTGGATCAACTGCACCGCGCGCGAGCCGAAGAAAGAAGAGTGCAACGGGATCGACGACGACTGCAATGGTGTCGCCGACGACCTCGAAGAGAAGACACGCCCCTGCAAGAGCGCCGTGGTCAACATCGGCGGCACCGACCGTCAATGCGACGGGATCGAAACCTGCCAGGGCGACAAAGGCTGGGTCTGTAACGCCAAGACGCCGACCGACGAGGTCTGCAACGGCGAGGATGACGACTGCGATGGTGTGATCGACAACGGCTTCAAGGATCAGAACGGCAACTACAACACCCTCGAGCACTGCGGCCAATGTGGCCAGAGCTGCGTCGGCTTGTTCCCGAACGCCACCGAGCTCTGCGACGCCTCGACCTACAACCCGCCGAAATGCGTGGTCAAGGACTGCACGAGCGACGAGTTCGTCAAGATCAACGACTTCCAGTGCGTGCCGAAGAGCACCGACGTCTGCCGCGAGTGCACCGCCTCGACGCAATGCCTGTTGACCAAAGACCGCTGCGTCGACATCGGCTCGGGCGACGGCAAGTTCTTCTGCGGCCGCGCCTGCACGGACAACACCGACTGCGACGCCGACTACGAGTGTCTCGATGTCAAGGCGGTCGAAGGCGACATGGTCAAGCAGTGCGTTCCCAAATCGAAGAGCTGCGAGTGCACCCTCGCCAACGCCCAGGGCGGCAACCCCCTCAAACGCAGCTGCGACAAGACCGTCAACATCCCGAACGGCCCAACGTACAGCTGCGCCGGCACCGAGACCTGCGTCGTCATCTCCGGCAACACCGCTGGTTGGTCCGACTGCACCGTCCCGAACCAAGACATCTGCGACGGCACCGACAACGACTGCGATGGCATCGTCGACAACGACTTCCGCGACCAGAACGGCAAGTACTACACGCTGCAGCACTGCGGCTCGTGTAACAACCCCTGCCCGACCTTCACGCCGAATCAGAACGCCGAGAGCATCTGCAACACGACGCCGACGATCCCCGTGTGCGAGATGAAATGCAAGACCGATTACTACGACGTCGACAAGAACCCGACCAACGGCTGTGAGTGCCACAAGGTCGGCCTCAGTCAGAGCGATCCACTGTTCGACAACACCCGGCCGGCGATCGACCAAGACAAAGTGAACGGCCAGGACCTGAACTGCGACGGCGTCGACGGCGATGTGAACAACGCGATCTTCGTCTCGAAGAACGGCGACGACAACTTCCCTGGCACGATCGACAAGCCCAAGCTCACGATCGGCGCGGGAATCGAGGCGGCCGTCAACGGCAAGAAACGCGACGTCTACGTCGCCACCGGTGTCTACGAGGGCAACGTCAACCTGCGCGCCGGCGTCCACGTCTACGGCGGCTTCAGCTCCGACTTCCGGCAGCGCAACATCAAGCTCTACCAGACGGTGATCATCGGCTACGCGCCGGGCGACAGCCAGAACCCGAACAACCTGCTCG
>JAGQJP010000030.1 GCA_020430585.1 Myxococcales bacterium
GTCGCGAGGTGTTGTGTCGATTGGAAGAGGAGCCGCGGACCGCTGAGCGAGCGGAGATCGAGCGCGCGCTCTCGGGCTTTCTCGAGAAGATCGAGGGACACCCCGCACCAGCCGAGGTTCTGCTCGATCTAATCGGCGTGGCGATGAAGAAGTATCCTCTCGATCAAGAGCCGACGCGCTCGTGGGGCCCATGGGTCGCAGCGCTCCTCGATGCGCTCAGCGCCGTCTCGGCTCTCGACGTGGCGGGGCTTCGCGCCGATGAGCGCCTTCAGCTCTTTCGGATCTTTCCGCGGATCGCCGACTGCGACTGCCGCACGGCTTTGGCGATCTTCGTCGCGCTCGTCGAGCGGCGTGCCGCGGAGGGCGATACGGCGACGGCGATCGCCGGTGAGCTGCGGCATCTCAAGCTGCGGAACCGCCACGTGCAGCGCGCCCACTTCGACGGGGCAAGCGAGGTGCTGCAATGAGCGAATCATCCGCTCCGCGCGCGTCCAATGACGTCCGCAAGGCCCTGCGGCGGGCGCGAATCGCTGGGCTGTTGCGCAATCGACCAGAGACTGGGCCGCAGACCGTGCACTTCGACATCGCCAATGGCTGCAACACGCGCTGCACGACCTGTTGGCACCATAGCCCGCATCTGCGCTCGGACGTCGTCCCTACGACCGAGTGGAAACGCCGCCAGATGCCGTTTGCCTCGTTTCGCGAGCTGCTCGACGATCTCCTCGCCCTCGGCGGTCTCGAGCAGATCATCCTCTCGGGGATGGGCGAGCCATTCCTCAACGGCGAGATCTACCGAATGGTCGAGGCGGCGCACCGCGCGGGGATCGGCGTGACGATCATCACCAACCTGCTCCTCGCCGACGTGCCGCGGCTCCTCGCGAGTGACGGCGAGCTCGAGCTGTTGACCTCGATCTGCGGGGTGAGCGCCGAGGTTTGGCAAGCCTTTCACGCTCATCCTCGGCCGCGGGGATTCGAGACCCTGCTCGAGCAGCTCGGGCGCTTGCGCGAGGCGGGGTTTCGGCCCAAGCACGTGCAGGTGATCAACGGCCAGAACGTCGAAGAGCTCGTCCAGATGGTCGAGTTCGGCGCGGCCTTTCACGCCAAGCGCATCAACTTCAAGCTCGCCTCGCTCTCTCGGGGCACCGAGGCCGTCGGACTGAGCGCGGCGCAGCGCCGGCGACTGCGGGACGACGATCTGCCACGGGCGATGGCCCGCGCCGCTGAGCTCGGCGTCGAGACCGATCTCGCCGCCTTCGCTCGACAGATCGGCGACGATCCGGCGCGGACCGCGCCGATCGAGGAGGTCGGTTGCTTCATGGGGTTTCTGTACTGCCGTGTGACGGTCGACCTCGAGCTGCTCTATTGCTGCAATACGCAGGTGCAGGTCGGGACGATCACGCCCGCCAAATCCCTGCGCGATTGGTGGCTCGACCCGCGCTACCAGGCGTTGCGCGACTCGGTGCGCGGCGGACGCTATTTCCCCGGTTGTCAGCAGTGCGGCAAGTTCAAGCAGAATCTCAAGTGGTCCAATCGACTGCGCCAAACTCTCCCCGACGAGGCGTTTGCGGCGCTTCTCGGTCGCGCGAAGGTCGGGGAAGTCGAGCAGAGGCGATGAGCCGCCGCCCGCCCTATACGGACCTCTACCCGACGGTCGAGTGGCAGCTCAACGGTCGTTGCAACTACGACTGCAGCTACTGCATTCAATCGCGGCGCTCCCGGGTTGGCGTACCCGATGCGGAGCGCGTGCGAGCGATCATCGAGGGCTTCGCCCGTCTCGATGGCCAATGGGAGATCAAGATCTCGGGCGGCGA
>JAGQJP010000314.1 GCA_020430585.1 Myxococcales bacterium
GCCGATATCTACGCCCTCGGTGTGCTCTTCTTTCTGATGTTTGTCGGAAGCTTCCCCTTCGAGTCCGACGAGGTCTTCGCGCACCATCTGCACACGCCGCCTCCCGACCCGCGGAGCGTCAACCCGACGGTCTCTCCAGCGCTTGCGGCGATCATTCTACGCTGCCTGGCCAAGGACCGAGAGCGCCGCTTCCCCGACGTCGCAACGCTGAAGGCGGCTTTGCTCACCGAGATCTGAGCTCGTCGCCACGCGCGACGTACACGCACTCGCGGGCGCTCAGAGCGGACGGCCGAGCAGTTGCAGGACCAAGCGCTCGACGATCACCTCCTCGCGCAGGGGGCTCGACTTGAGGAGATAATCGGTGCGCAGCAAGAGCGCGAACGCTCGCTCGAACTCGGCGACACTGAAGCGCTTTTGTTGGGAGACGATCCCGCGGACGAAGTAGGGATGCACGCCGAGCTTCGAGGCGATCTCGGCGGAGGGAACGCGCGCCTCGACCAGCTCCTTACACTGCCAGAGCTGGCGATAGTGGCGCACGATCAGCGAGAGCATCTGCAGACCGCGGACGCGATTCTGCAACATGTTGCGCAGGATCTGCAGCGCCCTGTCGGCGTTTCGTTCTCCGATCGCGTCGCAGAGCTCGAAGATCGAGTTGACCTTGACCCGGGCGACGACCTGCTCGACGTGCTCGAGCGTCACCTCGCCCTTGCCGCCGACGAAGATCGCCAGCTGCTCCAACATCCGTTTGAGGGCCATCAGATCGTTCCCACCGAGCTCGGCGAGGAGCTGCGCCGCCTCGCCGCGAAGCTTGAGCTCCATCGAACGGGCCTGGCCCTGGAGCCACTGGGGAATCTGGTTCTCGTACGGGCGGTTGAACTTGGTCAGCTCACCGCTCTTCTTGAACGCCTTGAAGAACTTCAGTCGGGCGTCGACCTTGGACGCGGAGAAGAGCAACGTCGTCCGCGGATTGGGCTTCTCCACGTAGGGCAAGAGCGCCTCGAGGTCGGCAGCGGCGTACGTCTGCGCCTCTTTGACCCAAATGAAGCGCCGATCGCCGAACATCGGCATGCTGTTCGCGAGGGCCAACAGGTCGATCGGCTTGAGCTCTTTGGCGGTCGTCACCGAGCGGTTGAAGGAGGCGTCGCTGCCCGTGAGCGCCTGCGCTTCGATCAGCTGAGCCGCCTCGTCGATCAAGAGCGGCTCGTCTCCATAGAAGCAGTAAAGCGGCAGTAAACCCTTCGACTTCAATGACTTCTGTATCTCGTCCAGCATCACAACCCCGAAAAGATGTAGCGATAGGCGCGCTCCGCGACGCGTTCGGCGGCGCGCTGCAAGGCCCAGCGGCTGTTCGCCTCGGTCTCGACGGGCAGTCGGCCCGTGAGGAAGTCGGCGGTCTCCTGCAATCCGTTCATCGTCCAGATCGGCTCCCGGGTGTCGCGTTTGACGACGCGCAGGTCGACCGTCAGGGTGAGTCGATACTGGACCAAGAGCAGTGTTCCATCGGGCGAGACGGGCGTCGCCAGGGTGGCGATCTGCACATTCGTGACGCTCGAGAGGAGCAGCGCCTCGGCGCTCGCTACCGCCCGCAGCCTCAGCGCGCCGTTTCGGGCGATCACCAAGCGCAGCGCCCGGGTCAGCTCGACCTCGGCGCCAGGATGGAGCGAGCGATTGCGCGCAACGGGGATCGCCAGCGTCTTGATGGTCACACCGGCGATCGTCGACTGCCGGGTGCCGATTCGATAGCCGCAGCCGGTTAGGGCGACGAGCAGCAGAGAGCCGGCCAATAGCGGCCACGCGGCGAGGTTGGAGCGCATGGCGATCGAATAGCAGATCCCGCGGCGATCGTCAAAGGCGTCGCGCTCGACCGCGGGGAGGCTACGGATCCGACGGTTCTCCGAGGGCGATGAGATTGGCCCGGGCGTAGCGAGCGAGCCCTTTGTCGTGGCGACGCTCAGCGATCGCCAAGATCGCGCGGAAGTGGCGGACCGCGACGCTGCGACGTCCTTGCGACTGGGCGAGGCGCGCGAGGTTCTTGTGGGCCGACACGTTCTGCGGGTCGATCGCGAGGGCCCGGCGATAGTAGAGCTCTGCCTCGGCGGGCTGTCGCCTGACGTGATAGGCATAGGCGAGCTGGAAGTAGTCCTGCGAAAAGTCACGGTGGAGCAGCGGATGGCCGGCGAAGGTCACCGCGCCCGCAACCGCGACGACGGCGAGGCCGCTCGCCACCAGCCGCCAGCGCGCCGCGAGCGTGGCGCGGATCAGCGTGACCACTCCCAATGCGGCCAGGACGATCAGCAACGGAACGACGGCGAGACGGTAGTGGGCGAGGACGAAGAACGCGAGGAGCGCCGCGACGTATGCGAAGACGGCTCCGAGCAGGGCGTAGGTCTCGCGAAAGCGCGTCGCCGCAAGGATGCAACCGAGGAGGGCGAAGGGAAAGATCCAGCCGAATTCGGGCAGCGGCCAGCGCAGAATCGGATGCAGCTCTTTGGCGAACTGGTAGTTCTGGGTGTTCGGAATCTCGTAGCTCTGGGCGAAAAAGAGCGCCTTGCGCCCGATGAGCTGCAGCCAGCCGAGCTTGTCGCGATCGATCTCGCGCAACCCCTCGCGCATGAAGTACCGCGACGCCTCGGCGAAGGTCAGCTGTCGCCCGCTACGTCGGCGCGCCTCCGCGCGGAAGGCGACGAACTCGGCGGCCGCGTTCCCCGCACCGAAGACGGGCTCGAAGTAGCCGGGAGCGCCTCGCCGGTTGCCGATATAGAAGTTCAGGCCCGCGGCGTCGGTGATCAGCACGAACGAGTCGCCCCGCACTGCGTTGCGGATGCTCACCGGCGCGATCGACGCGGCGAGGACGCCGAGCATCAGCGCCGACAGCCGGAACCGTCGCCCCCGGAGTGAGCCGAACGCAGGATCGAGGATGATCCCGGCGACGGCGATCGGCGCGAAGAGCAGCACGTTCGGCCGCGTCAGGATCGAGAGGCCGAAGACAAGCGCGAAGATCGATGCGCGTCCAGCGCTCGGCTGACGACGCAGCCAGTAGTACGCGGCGATGGAGGAGACCAAGAGCAGCGACGCCAGCGACGCAGGCGTGAGCACGGTCTCGTAGAAGATCAGCGGCCGATAGGTCGCGGTGAGCAGGGCGGCGAGCAGGGCGACGCGATGACCCGCTAGCGTCTTCGCCAGAGCGGCGACCGAGAGAATCGTGAGCAAACCGAAGAGGAGTTGCAGAGCACGGATCACGTCGGGTTGCACACCCGAGACCGCGTAGGTCCCGGCGAGCAGGTAGGTGTAGAGCGGGCTCATGTGCAACGGTCCGCGCCCGAGACCGACGTCCCGCTCGACGATGTACCGCGCCGCCTGGTGATAATACAGCGCATCGAGGCGATGCTTCGAGTAGAGCGGCCACTGCGCCGCCTCGCCGAGGTGAACCAGGCGCAGCAACGCACCGATGCAGACCATCGCCACCAGAATAGCGCGGTAGTAGCGGCGCCACCATTCGAATCTGCGCCTCTCCGCGTCCGGTCGTTCCGACACTTCGCTCGTCATCCCGGGGGCCTCCGCCAATCTCCACGATAGCCCCGCGGGGGGTGCGCGTCAACTCGACGAAGCCGCCGGTCGGAGGCGCTGGCCGACGCCGCGACGGCGCTGGGAATCGACGTGCCCAATCGGTGCGAACCGATCTTCCCACCCGACCGCGGCACTTTGAAGAAAATCGGCGTATTTTCCGAGCACTACAAAAACCGACCGGCTGGCCTGTGCTTTGCACTCCGATCGGGGAGCGACGGTAACGAGGAAAGCGATGAGACACAGCGAAACAACCCCAATCCCAAACGAGCAGCCCTTCGCCGTGCTGTTGAACTCGCGCGCGAAGCGCGTCGACGAGAACGTCGAGCAACGCATTCGCGAGATCGTCTCGCCGGAAGACGTCTTCACGTCACACAGCTTCGACGAGTCCCAGGCGATCATGAAAGCGATCATGAACCGCGGCTACACGACCGTATTCGCCGGCGGCGGCGACGGCACGATCACCCACTTCATCGACAGCGCCCGCCGCTTCGTGGAGCGCGAAAACACTTGGTACAACTTGCTTCGCTCCCACGAACCGGATGCCGACCACGGCCCATACCGGATGCCCGACATCGGTATCCTCAAGCTCGGAACGGGGAACGCGCTGGCCTCGGTTGTCGGCTCGACAGACTACCTGACCGACCTGCGGATCTTCGTCGAAGGTGGCTTCCGCGACCACATCGAGCTCTCGTTGATCGAGTCCGCCAACCGCCGTTTCGCCTTCGCCGGCGTCGGCTGGGATGCGCAGATCCTCAACGAGTACAAGGCCCTCAAAGAGCGCTACGAGTCGACCCCGATGAAACATGCCGTCGAGAACCTCGGCGGCTACTTCGCCGCGTTCTTCCTGCGCTTCATGCCGAAACAACTCGTGCGCAACCTGAAGAACAAGAAGGTCGAAGCGAGAATCATCGCCACCGCCCCGACGACGCTCCTCGGCGAAGAGGGACGCCGCCTCCGGGAATACCAGAGCGGCGACGTGATCTACGACGGCCCCTGCAATCTGGCGATCGTCGGCACCCAACCGTACTACGGCTATGGCTTCAAGGTCCTGCCCTTCTCGGACCGCTACGCCAACCGTTTCCAACTTCGCATCGTGCGCCAAGGCATGCTGAAAACCCTCTCCAGCCTACGCCCGATCTGGAAAGGCACCTATTACAACCCGAACGGCATCCTCGACTTCGCCACCGCTGGCGTCCGCCTCCAGTTCTCCGAAGACGTGCCGTCGCACATCGCTGGCGACGCCGACCGCGCGGTCAACGAGATCGAGTACAGCCTGGCCTCGCAACACATCAACCTGTTGGACTACAACTAGCACAGACGCCCCCGCTGCCACCCCTTCCGTCGGCGACCGACTCGTGATACAAGATCCGAGGCAACCAGATGGCGGAGGTGCGGGATGAAAGTTCTGGTCACAGGTGCGAACGGCTTCATCGGCGGGCATTTGACGAAGATCCTCGTCGACGAAGGCTACGACGTGCGCTGCATGGTCCAACCTGGAACGAGCACCGAGCTGCTCGGCGGACTCGACGTCGAGATCGTCGACGGCGACCTCCTCGATCCCTCGTCGTTACGCCTCGCCTTGCGCGACTGCCAGCAGCTCTACCACCTGGCGGCGATCTACGCGGTCTGGCACCCGACCCCTTCGCTGCTGTACCGCGTGAACGTCGAGGGCACCGTGTTCCTGATGCGCGAGGCGATGGAGGCGGGAATCGAGCGGATCGTGCACACCAGCTCGATCGCTGCGATCGGCGTCAACCCCGACGGCACACCGGCCGACGAAGCGACGCAGTACAACCAATGGGAGACGTTCAACGAGTACGTGATGAGCAAGTACGTCTCCGAGCTCGAGGTGCACCGCCTGGTCAAGGATGGGCTGCCCGCGGTGATCGTCAACCCGGCGTTTCCCTTCGGTTGGGGCGACATCGGACCAACTCCGACGGGGAAGCTCGTGCTCACGCTGCTGCAGGGCAAGTTCCCGGTCTATTTCGACGGCGGCTTCAACGGCGTCGACGTCCGCGATGTCGCACGCGGCCACTATTTGGCGATGCAAAACGGCACGATCGGGCAGCGCTACATACTCAGCGGCCACAACGTGACCTACGATCAGTTCGTCAAGCAGGTCTGTCGCATCGGCGGCGTGACCCCTCCGCGCTTCAAAGTGTCGGCGAATTTCGTCGCGACGCTGGGCAAGCTCGCCGAGCTCGTCGCCGATCACATCACCCACAAAGAGCCCCCGGTCGTCGACAAGGGCGTACGCTACACCGCACAGAAGCTCTTCTTCGACAACGCCAAAGCGAAGCGAGAGCTCGGATACGATCCACACCCACTGGACGAAGCGATCGGCGAGTCGGTACGCTGGTTCAAGAGCCGGGGGTTGAGCTAGGTGCGGTCGATTGTCGAGCTCGAATTCTTCCCGCGGCTCCGCCGTGCCATCCTGTTGGGCACCGCCGTCGTCGCCGCCGGAACGATCGGCTACTATTTCATGTTTCACCGCGAGTACTCGATGCTCGACTGTTTCTACATGACGATCGTCACGATCTCCACCGTCGGCTTCCGCGAGGTCCTTCCCGTCGAGGCCCACACCGCCGGAAAGTTGCTCACGATCGCCCTGATCGTCGGCGGAACCGGGACGGTGCTCTACATCGTCTCGACGATCACCGCCTTCATCGTCGAGGGAGACCTCCGCCACGTCCTCTGGAGACGCCGTATGGAACGACGGATCGAAGAAATGTCCGATCACATCATCGTCTGCGGCGTCGGCAGCACGGGCCAACACGTCGCCCATGAGCTGATGACGATCGGGGCGCCCTGCGTCTTGATCGAGCAGAATCCCGAGCTCGTCACCCGCCATCGCGACCTGCAAACGAAGGCGACCTGGATCGTCGACGACGCCACCGACGAGGACGTCCTGCTCGCCGCGGGCGTTCGACGGGCCAAGGGGCTGATCACCGCGCTCTCCGAGGACAAGGACAACGTCTACGTCACCTTGACCGCGCGGCAGCTCAATCCGAACCTGCGCATCGTCGCCAAAGTGATCAACAACAAGGCCTCGCAGAAGCTACGGCAGGCGGGGGCGGACAAGCTCGTCAGCCCCTCCGAGATGGGCGCCTCGCGGATGGTCCAGGAGATGATCCGTCCGCAGATCGTCACCTTTCTCGAGAAGATGCTGAGCCACCGCGAGCAGACCTTGAAGCTCGAAGAGGTGACGCTGCGCTCTGGCTCTGGGCTGGTCGGAAAGGAGCTGCGCGAGGCGAATCTGCGGCGCTTCGGCAACATCCTCGTGCTCGCCGTACGCTGGCCGGACGGTGAGACGGTCTACACCCCAGGTCCCGATCTGGTCCTCGAAGATGGGATGACACTGATCACCCTGGGACGACCCGATGAGGTGGAGAAGGTGCGCCAGATTCAGCGCTGACGGCTAGTGGCCGCGACGGAACCAGCAGGGATTGCCGACGGTGATCTCTTTGATCGAGCCACTGACGATCGCCATCGCGGTGTTTTCGAGGGTCGAGACGATGGTCAGCTCGCCGAAGGGCTCCCAGGGGTAGTACTTCTTGTCCTTGCCGAACGTCTTGACCGGATCGTTGCGCTCCATCACCTTGCAGCGATAGCCGCGCTTGAGCCCCTGGCGCGCACCAGCGTCGAGGAAGACGATGCCCCACTTGGCGTAGTAATCCCAACCGTAGCGGTGGACGGCGACGATCCGCACGGCGCGGTTCACGGTCGAGGGGCGGCTCTTGACGAAGCTCTGGTGCTCGAAGTACGCGCCGAGCAGGTCACCGCGGTGGATCTCTTTGTAGGTCTTCTCCAAGATCAACGAGCCGACGTAGCGGTGCTTCTTGACCATCCTCGCGATCCCGAGGTTCTCGATGTGGTAGCCGATCAGGCGCTTCTTCCCGTAGGGCTCGTAGACCTTGCGCAGCACGCGGAAGATCGTGTAACGCTGCTGTTCGCGCTGAATCCCGAAGTTCTCGAACTTGGCGTAGACCTCGTCGAAGTCGCCGAACATGAACTTCTCTTCCCGTGAGTGCGTGATCTTCCCGGCGTCCTTCACCATCTTCGGCGAGATGAACCCGTAGCGCCGGACGACCATCCCGAACTTGTTCGAATCCATGTTGTAGCGCGATCCCATCCACTTGCTCACCACCCCCGAGCTACCCTTGTACCCCTTTGGCTTGAGGTAGATGATGTCGCCGGGGTAGATCCAGTGCGGGTTGGTGATGTGCGGGTTGTAGGACCAGAGCGTCGGCCAATACCAGGGCTGGCCGAAGTGGCGTTGACAGATGTCCCACAGCGTGTCGCCGGACTTGACCACGTAGATCTCGTCCGACGTCTGAAGTCGCCCCTGGAACGTGATCGATTTTTGGGGGGTCTGGGCGAGGAGGACGGGATTCCCCGCCCAGACACAGAGGACAAGAGAAACGGTAGAGACTACCAGGGATCTCATAGGGAAAACTCCTGCATCTTGGTCACCGCGACCTTCGCCGCGTCGGACATCGGGTAGACCTCGACGAGCCGGAAGAGCTGGTTCTTGGCCTGCGCCGACTTGCCCTGGCGCTTGAGCACCATCGCGATCTTGAGCATCGCCGCCGGAACCTTGTTGCCCAGCGGATAGCGCTTGAGGACTGTGCGGAATGCCGCCAACGCCTGCAACCAGTGGCCGCGATCGTAGTGGCACTCACCGATCCAGTAGTACGCGTTGTCCGCATAGGGATGTGCCGGATGGAGCACCGCGAATCGCTTGAACTGCTCGAGCGCCGCGCTGATCCGCTTCGCACGGTATTCGACCATCGCCGCGTTGTAGAGCTTGAGGGCGTGCAGCAGCGATTGTTTGCCCGGCGAGTGCGAGATCTTCACCACCAGCGTCGGCTTCTTGGCCGTCACCAGGGGGCGCCGCTTCGAGATCGGGGCCTTGTGCTTCTTGGGCGCCCGCAGGCGCACCCTTCGCAAGCGCGGCAGCTGATCCGAACGCCGTTCGCGGCGTGGTTGCAGGGTCTTTCCCTTCTTCGTCGACTTCGCGAGCTTACGCTTCAGATCACCGTCCGACGAGAGGACGTCGAACTTCATCGTCTTGAACTCGTGGACCGACGGCTCGGTGGTCACCTTGGGCGTCTTCGTCTTCGGCGTCTCGTCGACCTTCGGCTCGGGCAAATTCTCGAGCTCGGCCAGCAGCTTGTCGGGCTTCGGCGTCGGCGTCGGGCCCGTTTTCGGGGTCTCACTCGGCCCGTCGAGCTTGACGACCGGCAGCACGGGCACCTGCTGCTGGCGATAGAGCACCGTCCGATTCGAATCGACGCCGTCCTGCAAGAGCAGCATCCGATTGGCGAGATCATCGAGCTTGTCCGAGCGTTTGTCGACGTCGTTGCGGATCGAGCGGACCTCGCGCCGAAGCTGCGAGAGCTCCTTCATCAACTGACGATTGGAGTGCCCACATCCGATCGGAAGCAGAGAAACGGCCAGCAATCCGCCGGAAAACCAGCGCCAAATCGAGCTCATCGACAATCCTCTCCCAATGAGGGGTCCGTTCCGCTCGATCCTAGGGCCACTTTCCCCGCGCGTCAAAAAATCGCCAGTTTCGAGCGAATCGCGGCGACGAGGCGCCCGAGCGGCACGACGGGTTCGAGATGGGATGGGGGCGGGGACCAATCGCCGCCGGCCGGCGAGCGAAACCCGGTGACGCGTCCCAGGTACGCCGGCTCGGGCAGGGGTCGATCGGGTAGCAGGTTGTTGTCGCCCCGCGTGAGGAACCAGCGACGCCCGCCCGACGAGACGAGGGCGATCAGCCGATGCGCGACGAGCTGATCACCCCGATCCAGACAGACGATATCGCCACGCCGCAGGGAGTCGAGGGCGCAGCGTTCGACCCGCAGCTCGACACCGGATCGGAGAGCGGGTTCCATACTCACACCCAACGATGAGGTCACGATCGAGCCGCCGTCGAGCAGCCGCTCACGGAGCAGCTCGGTCGCGATGCGCCGATGCCCGACCCCGGGTGACGCGCTTGCGAAGGGTCGCTGGCGGGCAAAGGCGCCTCGTTGCGGAGCCTCGCTCATCCGGCACACCCGCAGCCTTTTCCGCACGGCGCATCGGCCTTCGCGCCCGACGGAGAGCTCTCGACGGGCCGCGGGTCAGCGGACGACGGCGACGCGGGCTCGGGTTCGCGGCGTACGGGCATGAACTCGTCGACGACGCGCAGAAACTTCGTCGAGCGCTCGGAGGTGACGAAGATGTCGCCGGACTCGGTGAGATTCGCCGCCGGGCAGCTGGCGAGATCGTCCCGCTCGTAGAGCCGCCGCCAGCTGCGAATGCCGTCGTTGTTCCAGATCGCATCGAAGTCGCGGCTGCGCAGGTCGCCGAGCGGTCGAGCCCACATCGGACAGGGATGCACGCCCCCCATCGGGTCGATGTAGAGGCTCTTCACGCCCGCCATGCACTTGTAGCCCCGGGCGAGGGACTTGTAGACGCCGGGCGCCACGGGGTGGTGCTGGATGAAGCCGTAGATCTCGCGCACCTGCTCGTCGGTCAGGTCGGTGTGTGACTGAGAACCAAAACCCTGGCGCGTCTTCATGATGTAGGTCCCGAGCTCGACCTCGATCCCCTGGGCGCTGAAGTGCTCGAACAGCTCGCGATAGCCTACGAAGTTGTCGCCCATGATCGGCGCCGCGATTCGGGCCTTGAGGCCGCGCTCGCGAAGCAGAGCGATTCCGCGCATCGTTCGTGCCAGCGACCCTTTGCGCGTGGTGATCGCGTCGTGGACCGCGGGATCGAGGGAGTAGACGCTGAACATCGTCAGATTGACCTTCAACTGCGCCATCTGATCGGCGATCGCCGGGGTGATCCGGCCGCCGTGCGTCTTGAGGGTGATGAAGAAGTTCCGACGTCGGGCGTGGCGCAGGATTTCGAACAGGTCCTTGCGTACGAAGACCTCTCCCCCCGAAAAGGTGACGAAGAGCGTCCCCGCGTCGGCGAGTTGGTCGAGAATCCGCAGCACCTGGGCGGTGTCGAGGCCCTGGGATTGGTATTCGTCGAGATAGCAGTGCACGCAACGCAGGTCACAGCGGTACGTCAGATCGAGATGGGCAAAGAGGGGAATCGCCTTCTCGGTCGCCACCCGCTCGACGCGCCGAATCGTCTCGGCACCCAACGGGGCCGCGGCTTGGCTCTTTTCAACGATCGGTGGCATCGATCTCCCTCCAGATGTCGTCGCGCAGATTGAAATCAAGCATAGCACAGCGGACGCTCGAAACGAACTCGCTACATGTCGTCAGCGCTCGACGGTAGGCCGCCGGATCCGCCGAGAAACAGTGTACGTGGGGCACCAGCCGCGGCAAGAAATCGCTCGCCGAGAGCCAGCGCGCCTGTAGCCTTCGCGATTGGACCAGCCCCATCACCGCTGCGACGACCCGACGTTGGGCCAGAAACTCGAAGTCGGCCCTCGTATGGATTGGTGTACCTGCAGCGACGAATCGATCAACTCGACGGCGCACCGCCGAAAAATCGTCGTTTAGTGCCCGCCCGTCGGCGAATCGACGGACGACGGTCGACTTCCCGGCACCGCTCTGACCGACGAAGAGATAGGCCCGCTCGTCGCGAACGACAGAGGCGGCGTGCAGCGCGAATCCGTCGTTGTCGATCAGCCACTCCGCGAGGAACGCCCGCAGGAGCAGTTGGAAGAAGAAGCGAAAGCGCGCCGACTCGGACGTAGAGAGCGTCACCGAGAGGGTCGCCTCCCCGGGATCGTAGCGCGCCTCGAGGTGGCGGTGGCGAAACTCCAGCCGCCGTTCGTCGGCACCGAGGCCAGGCCGGAGCACGCAGATCTCGTTCTCCGGCGGGAGGAGCTGGCGATCGTCGAGGAGCGCCGAGCGAAGGACGATGCGAACCTCGGACGCAAGATCGCTCTCGAACCCGCGCAGGTAGGAGCCGATCGGAGCGAGCAACAGCGGCTCGCCGTGCAACTCCACGACGACCGCGCCCACGTCGAAGCGCAACATCTACACAGCCCTGAGGGGGAATGATCGCGACACGGTCAGGTGGTGATACCCGCCCACTGAATCTGGCAGGCGCCCTGGCAGTCGGTCGCCAGGACGACGGTGTTGAACCCGCCAGAGCTTCGCACGACGGGCCGCGAGTACGGCTTCTTCTCGTTCGCCGTACGTCGTGTCTCGCGCTTTTTCTTCATCACTCCTCCGCGTCGAATACGTTCGAAAGTGGATCTTACCACAGAATGATCGCGTACTGCACCGTGCTTCCGTCGATCATGGTCATATCATCCGAGGCGACCACCAGATCGGGAAACTGGTCGCCGTTGAAGTCCCCTAGGCTGCGCACGTAGAACAGCGAGAACTTCGTGCTCGTCGGGTTCAACGGATCGGTGACCATATCGTAGTCCATGTTCGGGAACGTCCCGATGCCATAGCCTCCAGAATCGAGGTTGCTGCGGATGAACACGTAATCCGCGGCCAGACCGACCACGAAGTGCCCAAACGCCAGATCCTGCCGCAACCCCGTGATACCGAGCGGCGCATAGTCGAGCACCGCCGGGTTCTCGAGCAACGGATTGGCGATCCCGGTCCCGATCAACGTCGCCCCGGACTTCAGCAGCACGATATCGTGCTTCCAGGATCCGTCGGCGTTAAGTTGTGTTTCGACGTTGGTTTGGGTCAATACAATTTCGGTCCCCTGCTTGCCCTTGAGAAATTCACCGTAGAGCACGAAGTGTCCGATATTCGGAACCAGGGTGTAACTTCCCGGACTTCCTTTGAAACCACAGAGGTTCAACGGCTCGCCGAAGCAGATGTTCGCCGTCGTGTTGTGCAGTAGCAGGTCCGGCGTCCCGTTGCCGTCGAAGTCGTAGGACGTTCCTGCGTAGGCCCGAATCAAGTCACGATTGAGCGGCGCCGCATTGCCGAGGCCGGGTTGGGTCGCGCTGCGGGCCAGATTGAAGACGAGCCTCGTCGCCACGAGGTCACCGCTGAGCTTGTCGGCATCGTCGGTCGGTAGCACCTCGCTGTAACTCACGGTCGGCGCGTAGGTCGCCGGATCGAGCGCCGCGCTCCCCGGGAGCAAGAAGACTCGCGGCGCCGGCATCGGCGTCGTCGCCGTGCCATTGAACTCGCCCGAGACGACGATGCTCTGCAGCGACGCCCCGTCGAAGCTCGGCGCGAGGGCGATGAACTTCCCGAAGACCCAGTCGGTCGAGGCGATCGGGTTGGCCTTCGAGATCACCAATCGGTGCGCCACTACGCGCGCGGCTCGCAGCGCCGCATCGCTGCGCACGCTCAGATCGAGCTTCAGCGTCGTCGCCGACGAGAGCGATTCTCGCCCGGAGATCACGAAGACGAAGTCGTCACTCGAAGAGGCGATCACGATGTCGTTGAGGGGCTTGGTCTCGTCGCTGAACGCGATCACGTTGCCGCCGTCGACAGAGAGACTCCCGGGACGCGTCCCCAGCATGCCGTAGGCGACCAACGCCGGCTGCGAGTCGAACTGGTCGTTCTTCTTACCGAGGTAGACCAGAACCGACTTCTCCGCTGCGACCACG
This sequence comes from Myxococcales bacterium, assembly GCA_020430585.1. GTDB lineage: Bacteria > Myxococcota_A > UBA9042 > JAGQJP01 > JAGQJP01 > JAGQJP01. The sequence goes on from JAGQJP010000314.1 coordinate 13,109, forward strand.
AAGTCGTCGACGCCGTCGCCGTTGATGTCGCCCGTCCCGAAGACGATCTCGGCGACGTATTGCAGGGCGAGCGGCTGTCCGCTGAGATCGGTGGCCGCCACGTTGAGCAAGCACTTGTAACCCGCGGTCGGATTGACCGGGGTGGCGAGGTCGACCTCGACGACTTGGGCGTCCGTCGTCACGTCGCGACCGTAGACCACGCAGAACCCGGCGGTGGTCTTCCCGCCGACGACGAGATCCATCTTGCCGTCCCCGTTGATGTCTCCGATCGGATGGATATACGCCCCCCAGTCCTGATTCGTCGGGGCGTTCTTGATCGCCACCGTCGTGTAACGCCAGGTGAGGACGACGTCGTCAGTGACGATCGTGGACCAGTTTCCGAGCTTGTCACGGACGCGCATCGCGAAGAAGAACTGCCCGCCCTCGTTGGGCATCCCCGGCCGGAAGGTGCACTCCGTCTTGCGCGCGTCGGGGCCCGTGACGGTGTACGTCTCGCTGTTGTTGGGCGCCTGCGGTGTCGGCAGCGCTGGATGGTTGGGAATGTCGCCAACTTTGCACGCCGCCAGGAAATCGCTCTCGGTGGTGATCTCGTTCTTCGAGTAGCGCAGATCGATCGCCGAGACCGGACCGACGCCCGCTCCATCGTCGGAGGCGGAGGTCCAGTTGAGCGTCACCGCCGGCACGCGCCGCTTCGTCGCGGCATCGTCGATCTGGAAGTTCGCCGGCGCGTTCGGAACCAAGGGATCCGCGCTGACGACGAGGGTGATCGACGTCGAGTTGCCCGCGGCGTCGAAGAGCGTGATCGTCAGCGTCTTGTTTTCGCTTTTCGGCAAGTTGAGCGCCTCGTCGCGCCCGACGATGATCTGTTGTGTCGTACCGCCCGTCGTGATCGACTTGCTCAACGCCGGGTCGGTGACCTCGATACGGCCCCCTTGGAGGTTGGCATCCTTGACCTCGGCGAGGAACTCGACCCCGAGCCCCGCGGTCGGCGACGCGTTCTTGTTGTGCCGCGCGAGATAGCAGTTCACGTTGTCCGTATCGGGCTTGGTCCCGTCGCTCCCCGGGTCGAGTGTACAGACCGGCGTGTCGGTCTGCGACAAGCCCTTGACGACGACGCCGTTCTGAACGGTGTAGCTGTGCGACAAGAGCGCCAACGTCGGCGCCGTTAGGTCGGCGATCACCGACTCGGGCAGCGAATCGACGACCTTCGGCGTGCCTCCGTCGTCGAAGGTGGCGCGCACCTTCAGATTGTACGTCGTGCCGTCGACGATCGGCAGCATGAAACTGTCGAAGGGAGAGGTCGTCGCCACGAGCGCAGGGCTGAGCGGCGCGTCGTTGTTGAGGATTTCGACCTTCGTGATCGACGCCGGGCATCCCGCCGAGATCAGCACATCGAGCTTGGCCTTCGCCGTCGCGGGTGGGCCGTCGACGAGATCGGTGACGTTCGCACGATTGTAGTAGCTCGGCACGTTCGAGAGCGCGACCTCACAGATCGTCGAGTTGACGCGGAACGGCGAGGTTTGCGTCGCCTTGTTCCCCACCGCGTCGAGCACTTCGACGCGCAGGACGTAGAGCTTGAGCGACGAGACCGGTACGTCGAACTCCTGCTCCACGTCGGTCCCCGTGAACGCGCCATTCGTGACCACGGTACGTGTTCGGGTACAGCTGGTCTCCGTCGTGCACTCATAGTCGACGTAGAGGTTGAAGGTCTTCGGGCCGTCGTCGGGCAGGGCATCGTTGGTCGTCGCCGAGATCAACGCCGTGAGTTGGAAGCCGGCTTTGCCGATGTTGACATCGTCGCCATCGAGGTACTCGTCCGGCGGGAGCTTCTGCGATCCCGTACTGCCCTTGTGGCCAAACGAAGTGATCTTCGGCTCGCGGACATCGACCACCACATCGATCGTGTGGTTGATCGTCTTCTTGTTCCCCGCCTTGTCGGTGACTTCGATCGAGAGCTTGTAGGGCGCGTTGTTCGCCTTGTTCGTCAGTACGCCGGAAAAGGTCGCCTGGCCTAGCGTATTCACGATTGCCGTCGTCACGAAGGGCACCCCGCCGTCGGAGAGCGTCACGGTCTGCCCGATCACGCTGTCGTCTTGCGAGACGCTGCGAACGACCACGTCGACGCTATCGCCCTTCTTCACGGGTGATGTCGCCGGCGCAAAGAAGGCGAAGTTCGGATCGGTGACGTCGACCTTGATCAAGTAATCCAGGGGAAGGCTGACGTTGCCGTAACTGTCGACCAATCGCGCCGTCAACTTGTGGTTCTTCGTTGGGCTCTCGGGCAGGGCGATCACCTTGCTAAACGTCCCCGGCCCGGTGAAATCCTCGTCGACGATCTTGGTCCCGTTGAGCAAAATCTGCATCTTGCCGCTCTGATCGCCATCCACGGTGAAGCGGAAGCTATTCGGTCCGACCTCGACCTCGGCCTTGTTCAGATACTCGTCGCCGTTGGCGTTCGAAGGCGAGGTGAAGTTGCTGATCACCGGCAGGACGGTGCGAATGTCTACCGTTCGCTTCTGGAAATTGACCGTCTTGTTGGCCAGCGAGGCGACCCACTGTTGCGCCGCCGGGAAGAACGCCTCGGCGATCAGCTCATGGACGCCGTCGGGCAAGCTCGCCAACGAGACCGCCGCAAGCTCGTTGAGCGACGTCGTCGTCGCGACGACGGTGTAGCCCCCAGTAGCACAGGGCGGGCCGCTGAGGTTCGAGTTGTTGCTGCAGATTCGGATGTCCGTATTGCTCGGGAAGTTGGCCAACGCCACCGTCACTTCTCGTAGACTCGTCGCGCCCCACTTGAACACTTGGGAGGGTGAGGTCTGCACCGGGTTGGTCAGGGCGACGGAGGGGAGACCGCTATTCGCCGTAACGTAAAGCGTAAAGGGATCGGAGACGTTCCCCGCCTTGTCGGTCGTGGTCGCGACGAGCTTGACGACACCGTCCTTCAGCGTCGTCTGCGTCGGACCGAAGCTGACGTCGAGAAATCCGTTGTTCGACACGTCGCTCGGCACGGTCGCGTTCGCCGTCTCGGTGGTCGCGTCGGGCTGAGTGAGCGTCACGGTCACGGGCTGGTCCTTCTCCACGCCGCGGACGCGCACGACCAGAATCAGCTGGATTCCCGGCGTGTTCGGATCGAGGTCTTGTAGATAGGTCAGCTCGTTGGCCACCGGGCTCGAAAAGAGCACGACGACCGGAGCGATCCGATCGACGGTGACGCTGATCGCCGGCATCTGATACGAGATCCCGAAGTCGGCGATCGTCACGCCGAGGGTGCAGCTACCCTGGTCGTTCAACAAGACGCCCTTGAAGACCAATTTCCCAGCCATCACCGTCGCCTCGGTGGAAACCGGAGGTTTGGCGCCGCACGTCGTGACCAGTTTCGCCTTCACGCCATCGGGTACGTTCGCCGTGTCGGCCTGCACGTCGAGGAGACAGTCGGCGAGCCCAGAAGCGCACGTCGTGGTCGACGTGTTGA
>JAGQJP010000315.1 GCA_020430585.1 Myxococcales bacterium
CAATCTGCGCGACGTGAGGAGTCAGTCGGACGGAAAGCGGGCCCTCGAGATCGCCGCGGCCGGAGGGCACAATCTATTGCTGATCGGACCTCCTGGCGCGGGCAAGACGATGCTCGCGCGCCGGCTACCCACGATTCTTCCGCCGCCAACCGAGTGCGAAGCCCTCGAAATCGCCGCGATACGGAGCGCCGCCGGGATCGCCCTGCACGAGGCGGGAATCCAGCGCCCGTTCCGCGCTCCCCATCACACGGTGAGCACTCCCGCAATGGTCGGAGGCGGCGCGATTCCCCGTCCCGGAGAGCTGACCCTGGCCCATCGGGGCGTGCTCTTCCTCGACGAGCTCCTCGAATTCCGCCGAGACGTCCTCGAATCGCTGCGGCAGCCGCTGGAGGAGCGGCGCGTGACCGTGACCCGCAGTCGATTCGTCGTCCAGTTTCCCGCCTCGATCACCCTCGTTGCCGCGACCAACCCGTGTCCCTGCGGGCACCTCGGCGGCGTCCGCGAGTGCTGCTGCCCGCTCCACGCGATCACGCGCTATCGCAGCCGAATGAGCGGGCCTCTCCTCGATCGGATCGACATCCAGCTCGAGGTTCCCCCGCTGCGCGTCGAAGATCTCGACGCGGACCGAGGCGAGGACTCGGCGACGGTGCGCCAACGCGTGGTCGAGGCCCGAAGCGTACAGCAGAGCCGATATCGCGGCCTGCCTTTTCAATTGAACGCCGAGGTGCCGGCATCGCGACTCGAGATGCTCGGACTGACGACGAGCGCGACCACCCTGCTCGTCCGCGCGATCGATCGGCTCGGGCTCTCGATGCGAACCTTCGACCGACTGCGCAGAATGGCGCGAACACTGGCCGATCTGGACCAATCGTCGCGAGTCGAGGTACCGCACGTCGCGGAAGCGTTGCGCTACCGGTCGCTCGACCGCCCGAACGTCGTCGAGGAGAGCCACGGCATTCCTCCAGCCGAGCGTCGCCACGAGGGAGCGCTCGACGATTCAGCGCACTAGCAACGAAAACCCAAAAAAGGAGAACAGCGATGAGCGAAAAGAAGAAATCCCTTTGCGACACCCTCGCCGAGAAACTGCGTGTCCTCGACAGCGTGATCGGCTCGATCGAAAAGCAGTTCGGTCGCGGCGCGATCATGCATCTGGGCCGCGCGCAACCCGAGGCGATCGCGTCCTTTTCCAGCGGGTGTTTGAGTTTGGATATCGCCCTGGGCATCGGCGGGCTCCCCTGCGGGCGGGTCGTCGAGATCTTCGGTCCAGAGTCCTCGGGGAAGACGACCTTGGCCCTGCACGCGATCGCCGAGGTCCAGCGTGCCGACGGCGTCGCCGCCTTCATCGACGCCGAGCATGCCCTCGACCTCAGCTACGCGCGCCGCCTCGGTGTCGATCCAGAGCGCTTGTTGATCTCACAACCCGACACGGGAGAGCAGGCGCTCGAGATCACCGAAATGCTCGTCCGCTCGGGTGCCGTGCAGCTGATCGTGATCGACAGCGTCGCTGCTCTCGTGCCGCGAGCCGAGATCGAAGGGGAGATGGGGGACTCCCACGTCGGCCTACAGGCGCGTCTGATGAGTCAGGCGCTGCGCAAGCTAACCGGCGTCACGCACCGATTCGGGGTCACCGTGCTGTTCATCAATCAGATTCGGATGAAGATCGGGACGATGTTCGGCAACCCCGAGACGACCACGGGTGGCAACGCGCTCAAGTTCTACGCCTCCGTCCGACTCGACATCCGTCGGATCCAATCGATCAAAGACGGAACGACGGTCATCGGCAATCGGACGCGGATCAAGGTCGTCAAGAACAAAGTCGCCCCGCCGTTCCGCCAGGCGGAGTTCGACATCTACTACAACGTCGGAATCTGCCGCGCCGCGGAGCTCGTCGAGCTGGGGGCGGAACGGGGGCTCGTCGAGCGGTCCGGAGCCTGGTACTCGTATGCCGACAATCGGCTCGGCCAGGGTAAAGAGAATGCTCGTCAGTATCTGCGCGACAATCCAACGGTCGCAGAGACGCTCGAGTCGGCGCTCCGCTCGGAGGCTGCGACTGTCGACTCACCAGCGCTCGCCTGCGCGAGCTGACGACGCTTCACGCTTGGCCCGGCACATCGCCGGGCCGAGCCCCCTCGAAGCGCGACGGAGCTCGCAAATGGAGGAACCATGTACCAAGGACCCGGTCGAGAATCCGCGCTCGTGCGGCGAAGGCGGCGCCATGCGCTCCCGAGGGCGCTGCCTTGGCAATGCCTGATCCTCTTCTCACTCGTGGCGACGGCGTGTCAGCCCGGTCGCTGCCGCTCGAGCGCATCGTGCGGAACCGGCGAGATGTGTGTCCACGGCTTCTGCGTGCGCGGCACCGACGAGGTCGTCGACGGCTCCGCGCCCAACGGAATCGGCGGCTCGAGCCTCTCCGCGGCGACACCCTGCGGCGCCCCCCCGAACCCGGGTGAGCTACGGATTGAAGAGGTGCTGTCGTCGCCCGCACCAACCGACGACTTGAATGGCGACGAGATCGCCAGCACCAGAGACGACGAGTTCATCGAGATCGTCAACCGGGGCCCGGCGACGCTCGACCTCGATGGCGTCAGCGTCTGGCTCGGAGCGCGGCTGAAGCATCGGTTCCAGAGGCGCTGCCTCGCGAGCGGCTACGCGATCGTCCTCTTCTCTGGCGGAACGGCGGTTTGGACCGCGCCGGGCGCCCAGGTGTTGATCGCCGAAAAGAGCCAATCGATCGCAAACGACGGGGTGACGTTGACGCTGAAAACCCTCGACGGAGGCGTTGTCGACACTGCGATTTTGCCGAAGCTTCCCGTCGGGCATAGCGGGGTTCGCGGGCTCGACGGGGACGCGCAGCTGATCGATCATGCTCTGGCGCCGTATTCGCGAGGGAGGCGCCACTCTGTCGGCCATTGCACCGACGGATCCGAGTTTCCTCTGTGCGTACAATCCCAGCGCTCGCCAAGCTTCGAGCCGACCTTCGATCGACCGCTCGATGCTCGGCCCTGAGCCTCGCTCGATGCTCGAGCAGAACCTCGCACGTCGGCGGGTACCGTGCGCTTCGCTCAGACGACGATTGGAATACCGTGATCCGGCGCGTCGGTCAGCACTTCGAAGGCTGCCCGATCCGAGGAGAGCTCGTCGACGATCCGAAAGGCACCGTCGGTGCGACGATAGAGCAGGAGGTGACAATGGGCGATCTTACTGTTGAGGCAATCGACGAGAGAGCCGTCGGGGTTCTCGTAGTGCAGGCCGACGAAATCCCGCGGTTCGGCCCAAACCCTGCCTTCGAGCCGATGACAAGCCGTGCTCGCCTCGAAGCGCCACTCGAAGTAGCGAAAGTCGGCCTTGTTGAGGATCAAGCGGCCG
>JAGQJP010000316.1 GCA_020430585.1 Myxococcales bacterium
CGGTGTCGGCGCGGCGGATCATCTCGTAGGTTGGCTCATCGTTCGCCGGCAATGTCGCCATCGCCAGCCGAATCGAGCGCTGCGCCTTGAGCAGATCGAAGATTCGGTGCAACATCGTCAGCGCCCCCAGCCCGAGAAGGTCGACCTTGAAGAGGTTGAGCTCCTCGAGATCGTCCTTGTCCCACTGGATCACCGTGCGCCCGGGCATCGTCGCGTTCTCGATCGGCACGATCTGGCTCACCGGCTCGTGACCCAACAGAAAGCCGCCGGGGTGAATCGAGAGGTGGCGCGGGAAGTCGAGTAACTCGTTGGCGAGTCGCAGCAAGTGTTGATGAGCGGTGTGGTCGCGGCCGAGCCCGCCCTGCTCGAGCACCTCGGCCTCGACGGAGTCGTAGCGATTGAGCAGGCGCGCAACTCGGTCGACCGCGGTCTCGGGGATGCCTAGAGCCTTGCCGACGTCTCGCACCGCCGACTTCGGTCGGTAGCGGATCACGTTCGCCACCATCGCCGCGTGGGTGCGACCGTACTTCTGGTAGACGAACTGGATCACCTCTTCACGGCGCTCGTGCTCGATGTCGAGGTCGATGTCCGGCGGCTCGGCGCGCTCGCGCGAGATGAAGCGCTCGAAGAGCAGCCCCATCCGTACCGGGTCGACCGCTGTCAAGCCGAGGCAATAACAGACCGCCGAGTTCGCCGCCGAGCCGCGCCCCTGACAGAGAATGCGCTCGGCTCGGCAGAAGCCGACGATCTCGTGCATCGTCAGAAAGTAGCCGCAGTAGTCGAGCTCTTCGATCAGCCCCAGCTCTTTCTCGAGCTGGCGCACCACATCGTCGGGGATCCCTTCGGGGTAGCGCTCGAGGGCGCCTTCGAAGGTCAGGCGCCGCAGCCACTGCGCCGAGGTCGACCCGTCGGGCAGCCGCTCCGAGGGGTAGCGATAGTGCAACTGGTCGAGGGAGAACTGGCACGCCTCGGCGATCTCGAGGGTGCGAGCAAGGGAGCGCGGATCATCGGCGAAGAGCGACTGAAAGGTGTACGGCGCCTTGAGATCGTGCTCGTCGTTGGGTTTGATCCGGCGCCCGGCGAGGGCCAGCGGTACCTTCTCTCGCACGCAGCTCAGGATGTCTTGCAGCGGCCGGCGCCCCTTGTGGTGATAGAGCACCTCGTTGGCGGCGACCGTCGCGATCCCGTAGCGCTGCGCTCGTTGGCGCAGACGGCGCTCGATCGCGACCTCTTCCGCCCGCCGATGGCGCACGAGCATCGCATAGAGCCGCTCGCCGAACGCGCTCTTCAAGCGCTCGGCGACCAGGTCGGGCTCGGGTTCTCCTCCGAGCAAGCTGCCGTCGCCGCCCCAGAGGGCGAGCAGATCGGTGGCGTGCTCGCAGACCTCGATCCAGCGCACCCGCGACTGGCCCTTCGCCGAGCGCCGCCGGCCGACGGTGATCAGCTGGCAGAGGTTGCCGTACCCACGACGCGAAGTGGCGAGCAGCACCAGCTGCGACGAGTCCTCGAGGGTCATCTGCGCGCCGACGATCAGCTTCAGCCCGAGCTCCCGCGCCTTGGTGTGTGCACGCACCACGCCGTACACTCCATCGCGATCGGTCAGCGCCAGGGCCCGCACGCCCAACGAGTGCGCCTCCTCGACGAGCTCGTCCGGGTGGCTCGCCCCCTCGAGAAACGAGTAGTTGCTCTTGCACCAGAGCGGCGCGTATTCGGTTCCCGTGATCATCGCTGAACCTCACCTGTACGAACCGGCGGCGGCGCTACTGCACCTCGCCCTGTACGAACCAGCGGCGGCGCTACTGCACCTCACCCTGTACGAACCAGCGGCGGCGGCGGCGATCGTAGAAGACCCAGAGCAGCTTGCCGCGCCGCGTCTCGGCGAAGTGGTATTCGCGGTGCACATCGCCGAGCCACCACCCGCCGGAGATCACGAATGGGCCGACGACGCGCACCACCGGCCCCTGCTCGAGACCGCTCAAGAGCCAACCATCGTCCCGTACGTCCGCCGCCTGCACGGGAAGCTCTCGTGGTCGACTGAAGATTCGCCGCACCAATTGCGGACGCGGATGCCCGACGCGCGGCAGCTTCAGCTCTTCGAAGGGCTCGAGGGCAAACGTCGCCTCGGGCAGGTGGGCGTCGCGCAGCACGGGTTTGGCCACCGCCTGATTGCCGAACTCGGCCCGCAGCATCGCCAACGCCTCGTGCGCGAGCCGCAGATCACGCTTCGGCCGCTGAGCGAAGAGCAACAGCTGCTCGCGCGTCGCCGCCACATCTTCGGCTTCGACCCGCAGCTGGATCACCGCCGCTGGCGGAGGCGCCGACTCGAGCCGCAATCGCACCAGACGCAGCAGGGTCAGCGGATCGAGCGTCGCCTCGGCAGGGCGGATCTCCTCGTGGCGCTTTCTCTCCTCGCCCCGTTCGAGCTCGAAGCGCAGATGCAGCACCGCCAACGCCCGATGACGCCGCGCCAACCGTTCGAGCAGCGGGTCGAGGGCGCGCTTGACCAAAAACAAGAGCCCCGTCGTGTTCGCCTCGGGGTCGTCGAGCTCGATCTCGATCGCGAACGGCAGCTCCTCGGCCAGCGGTCGCAAGGGGTCCCAGCGCTTTCCCGAGGCCAGGCGATGCAGCTGGTAGGCGCCGCTGCCGAAGCGCTCGAGCACGCCGTGTTCGGGCAAACGGAGGAACTGCCCGAGCTGATGGATCCCGAGAGCCGCCAGATCGTCGCGCAGGCCGCTGTCGACATCGAGCAGCTCGAGCGGCACCGCAGCCGAGAGCTGTTCTTCTTGCGCGCGATGGCGTACGAGCCAGAGCTTCGCCGGATGGTGCCGGGCGATCGCGTAGCAACGGAAGCGCGAAAAGCCGACGATCAGCGTGGCGACGAAGCCCTCGTCGCGCAGCTGGCCGAGAAGCTTGTCGGACCAGCTCTGGAGCGAGCCGAACAATCGCCGCAAGCCGCTGGCGTCGAGCCAGAAGACCCCCGGCTCGACGAGCGAGGCCTCGACCTCGGGTGAAAAGTGGCGCAGCTCGCCGACCAGCCGTTCGATCTCGCGTTGCACCTCTTGGGTCGAGACGACCCCGGCCCGCACGTCGCCACAGAGCGACAACGCGTGGGCGTAGCGCTGGCCGGGCAGGATGCGAAACTCGCGCGCCTTGCGGTTGACCCAGCGGATCACGCCCTGTGGCCGATCGTCATCGACGACGACGGCGGGCAGCCCGTTCCACTCGGGGTTCCGGCGCAGCAAGAGCTGCAGCGGAAACGCTGGTAAATCAACGCAGGCCAGGCGGCCCATCGACCACCTCCTGCTGGCTCCAGGTCGGTCCGCGTCGTTTGTCCTTCAAGACTCGTAGCTGGCAGGGGAAACGGTCGTACTCTCCCGCCAGCCGCTGCACCTCGGTGCGCAACGAGACCATCGAGCCCAACGAGGGCGTCCCTTCGGCCTTCTCGGTCAGACAGAGCACCACGGCGTCATAGCGCTGAGCCAAACCGGTCAAGCGTCCTTGCGCCGCCTCGGAGATCGCCGGTCGCGCCCCGAGCAGGTCGAGCACGACGACGCCGAACGCCCCCGAGCGCAGCAAGCGTGCCGCCGCCCGCGCGACGTCGAGCACCCGCGGCACGCGCACGACGACCAGAGCCTCGAGATCGATCCCCGACGCCGCGACGTCGGGTGGGTAGAACACGCTATCCGGCAACGTCACCCAGGCAACCGGATCGCCCCGACGCTGGGCATCGAACAGCAACCAGACCGCTGCGCTGAGCGGTGCCACCGCGCCTCGTCCCGAGATCTCGACCAGCCGCCCGCTGAGCTGGGAGCAGCACCATCCGGGTTGCACC
>JAGQJP010000317.1 GCA_020430585.1 Myxococcales bacterium
CCGACGGAGGGCTTTCGGATCAGCCTGAAGGTCCACGCCTTTCCAGCGGGGCGGCCCCTCGAGCTCGCCTCGCTCGCCAAAGACGACGAGCAGCGTCAGATTCTCGAAAGCGTCTCCGTGCGCGCCCTCACGACCGTCGAAGGGGCGCTGACGAGCACGGCCACGACCCATCAGGTCAAGCTCGTGCAGGCGCTGCAGCGAGCTTCTCGAGGCGTGATCTACGACGAGAGCTCACAACACATCTGGGACCCGCCGCAGCGCTTCAACTTCGCGCTCGTCGACGCCGTTACGCCGCTGCAGCTGGCGCATATCCACGTCGAGCCGCGCGAGAAACGGCACGACCAGGCGGTCTGGGTCCATTCACACGGCCTCGAACGGATCGGCTTTCCCAACATCGACATCCTCGGGCTCGACCGCGTCTGGGCCTCACGCGCCAAGCAGCTCGTCGAGTACCTCGTCGGCCAGCTCGAGTTGGCGAAGGAGGCGGAGCGCGCCAACCTCCGCTCCTTCGACATCGAGGGGGAACGGCTGCGACTGATCCCGAAGGCGGAATACGTCGCCCTACTACGCGGCGTCGAGCTGATCGGGGCCCGATCGGACGCGAACCACCAAGACGAGCGGGTCGTCCTCGTCGATCCCAAGGCGCAAAACACGCCCTACCCCCTGGTGCTGACGCGCGTGCTCGATCAGCTGACCCGCCGCTGAGTTCACGGCGAGCCGCAACAAATCGCGCGGCCTCGGGCACGAGATCCCCGCCGAGGCCCCGGCCTTCGCCTGTCGGGCAGCCCGCTCAGCTCTCTGAGCGCTCGTTTGGCGCAGATTCGGCGGCGGCAGCGCGATCCTGATCATGGAGCGCCTTGAGTTGGGGGTACAGCGCGTCGAGCATGGCGCTGATTTCGACGGCCTGCATCGGAATCCGCGTCAGCCGCGCGGCGATCAGGTCGACAGTCAGTTCGAGAGCGGTCTTTGCCATCTTTGTTCCCCTCAGAATCGCTACGGGTACGGTTAGGGTGTCGTGTTGATGCGCTCGAAGAGCTTCAGACTGGCGAGCATCGCTTTGAGCTCGAGGCGCGCCCAACCCTTCATCGCGCCGTCGAGCGATAGACGCAATTGTCGGTGATCGAGCCGAACGTGCAAGCGCCCGAGGATCTCGCTCAGCGTCGCCAAATCGGCGCGGGTGAGCCGCAGGCCACCACCGATCGAAATCCCCCGCGGACTCAACCGCGCGAGCGATAGACCGGCGCGCAAGAGCTGTAGCGCCTGACGTAGCTTGCGCTCGAACCGTGCCATCGCCTTGAGACGGTCGGCGTCGAGGATCACGCGCCCACCCCGCTCGACGTCCAGGGCGCCGGCCAGATAGTTCAGGCGAAACTGCCGAAACCAGGAGAAACGCTCCGACAGCATCCGTAGATCGGCGACGATCGCGACGGTCTTGATGAAGCGGCGATCGATCTCGTCAGCGTGATGCATCCAGAGGCTGGAGGAGACGGTCTTCGCCGTACCCAAACCGTAGCGCAGATCGAGCACCTTCTCGACGAAACGCCGATCGCCGAGAACGATCGCGTCGACGATCACCGCGGCGTAGAGAAATCGCGTCCGAAAAATCGGCGCACCGCGATAACGCCCCACCATTCGGCTCGGCCTCAGCGTCTTGGGCACACCGTAGAGCAGAAAGCCGCCGTAGTAGCCGGTAACCGCCATCTGCACGACGAGCACGGCCTTCTTGACATACCCCGGGTCGATGCCCAGGACGTCGCGAAAGCGCGCGCGGAGTTGCTCGACCGAGCGAATCCCGAAGCTCCCGTCCCAATCGGCGCTCGAGAGGATCTGTACGCCGATTCGCAGAGCCTCGGGAACATTCAGCGCGGCGACGATCGTCGCATCGCGCGGCACGAGCGACCAGACCCTCGGCTCGGGCGGGAAGAGATCCGGCTTCGATCTGACCGCGTGGCAACCCACGAACACGACGAGCGCGCAGCAAGCGATGGAAAAACGCCTCACGTGGCGCCTCCTGGATTTTCGGGCAGCGGGCCGCCGAAGACGAGCTGATACTCGGCCGCCAAATTCGCCCGCTCGACGCCGCTCGGATCGGCGAGGGGACAGAGCGATGCCGCGGCCCAATAATAGTCGCGCAGCTCGCTCTCGCTCAACTCCAAAACGCGGCGGTGGCGCTTGAGCTGGCCGATCGCTTGCAACGCCGCCTCGGCGTCCCGGCGTCTGTCGCTGCGAGAGGCGATCTTCAAACGGTCCTGGGCCTCTTTGACCCGGCGGCGGAAATCGGCGTCGAAGGAGTCTCGGTGCAGGTGCTCCTCTTCGAGCAGCTCGACGAGAATCCGCTCGGGGTTGTAGACGGTGCGGCTCAAGTCCTCGACATCGCGCCACTCGCTGATCCGCTGCTCGAGCACCTGCTGCAGATCGCCGCGCAGCGTCTCGCGGAACGAGAAGACGCTGTCGACGATTCGCCCGCGGCGCAGGCCCTCGAGGAGCTGGCCGAGGTAGGTCGCGAGCTTCGTGTCGCCGGCCCGATCGACGAGCGGCAACACGGCCTGGGCCGCATCGAACGCGCCATTGAGGACGCGCACCGTGAAGGTGTGACGCGCCACCTCTGACGACGGCGGGCGACCGCCGCTGAGCTCGAGATGCTGCTCGAAGTAGTAGCCCACCTTTTCGAGCAGCGCCGCCGACGCCCCCTCGGCGACGCAGAGCCCAGCGAAATAGGGGAACAGTGAGCCCAAAACGGTGAGCTGCTCGTCCGGCGTGCCACTCGTGACGACCTGGATCTCGAGCTCCTCGGTGAGCCGCGCCAAGCGAGAGCGAAACTCGGGGTAGTTGCGCGCCCAATAGGAGAGGATCAGCTCGACGTGAGCCGAGCGCAGCGACGTCATTCGCTCGCGAGCCTGGTTCTGCAACTGCTTCAGCTTGCCGTGCAAGCGTTCGACCAGGGCCGGCCGGCGACTCAAGTGGTGCAGCGCGTACAGGACCGCGGAGTCTGGAGCGCCCTGCTCCGCCACCTGTTTCAGCACGTCGTCGAAGGAGAGCAGGTCGAGGCTCTCGAAGCTCGCCTCGAGGCGCTCGGCGCGCAACAGGAAGTGGACGGCCCGCGACGTATCCCGCTTGTCGATGAACATCTCGGCGGCGGCGGCATATTCGCCGCAGCGATCGTAGTTCTCGAGCGCCTTGTCTGGATCGCCCGCCTTGCGAAACGCCTCACCCGCCTGCAGATGCTCGCCCGCGAGCTCGAACACGCGCCCGGCCTGGGCGTATTTCTTCTGCTCGAGATAGATTCGACCCGCTTCGGCGCAGCAGCCAGCCTTCTCGTACAGCAGCGCCGCCCGATCGGGGTCGCTCAACCGCGTCAAGACCACATCTGCCGCGCGTTGATACAACTCGCCGCGCTCGAAAACGCGAACGGCCTCGTCGAACTCCCCCGCCTGCTCGTACATCTCGCCCGCGCCAGCGAAGTCGCCGTTGCCCTCCATCGCTCGTGCCGCCTCGAGGGGATCGCCGCCCTGGGAGAGACAACGTGCCGCCGCGACGGTGTCTCCGGCCTGCTGATAGTAGCGCGCGGCCTCGGCAAATCGCCGGGCGCTCTCGAACATCTGACCGCATTTCGGATGCGCCCCGACCTTGGCGTACATCTGTTCGGCCTTCGATAGCGCACCCGTGCGCGCGTAACAGTCCCCCGCTCGCTCCCAATCGCCCGCCTTCTGGTAGCAGTCGCCAGCGCGGGAGGAGTTGTTCGAGAGCTCGTACATCCGGCCGGCGTCGGTGAACCGCTCGAGGTTGAGGTAGATGTCACCCGCCTTGTCGTAGAGTTGCCCGCGCGCCGCAGTGTCCGCCGCCTTCTCCCACATCCCCGCGAGGGCGTAGTGATCGACGGCGTTGCGATAATCCCCCGAAAGCTCATAGGCCTCGGCGGATTTGTCGAACTCCTTGATCCGGGTGTACATCTCAGCGGTCTTCTTATAGTCCATCACCGCGGTGAAGGACTTCGCGGCGGCGTCGAACTGCCCCTCGTGGCGAAAGAGCAGAGCCGCTCGTTCGTGCAAGCCGCCCTTCTCGTACGCGTCGGCGGCGCGCTCGGTCAGCCCGAGGCGCTCGTACGCCTCTCCAGCGGCGGCAAACTCGCCGCGAGCGTACGCGATGTCGGCGACGCGCTCGTCTTCGCCCAGCTCTTGGTAGAGGCGCAACGCGTCGTCCCAGGCTTCGGCCTTGAAATAGACATCGGCGGCATCATCGATGCGTTTGAGTTGATGCTCCAATAGGCGCGCTGCGTCGAGGAAGCGCTCTGTCCGCTGATAATAGGTGGTCAGGCGCGTATAATCGCGGTAGGCCTCCGCCAGACGCGTCGCTTCATCGAAGAGCGTCCGCCGATCGAGGGCGGCAAAAACGGCGTCGACGTTCTCTGGACGAGCGTTGATCACGAGCGTCATCGCCCGCTCGATCTCGAGATTCTCGATCGCGCAGACCGCCGCGTCGACAACATCTCCGATCTGCTCGAAGTATTGCGTCGCCTCGCCAAACTTCCCCTCCTCCTGGCAGACTTTGGCGACGGCGCGGACGAACCCGTCGCCCTTCGCCTGCAGAGCCGCCAGACGGCGCTGCACTTCACCAGCGAGCCAGAAGACGTGCAGCTTCGCGAATCCGCTCTTTTCGGATTTGAGGGTTGCCAGCTCTCCCTCGAAATCGCGCAACAGGCGGTAGCTGCCGATGATCTCACGCTCACGCTTGGCCGCCTTGAGCCCGACGATCCGCATCCGCATCTGCGCGACTTTCGCCGGAGGTGTGCTCACGAGGAACTGAATCCCGGCGATCACGGCGGTCAGGGCCACCAAGACGTATCCACTGGGCGTCAAGCCGTAGTACGCTGCGCCGATCGCGGCGCCGAGAACCGGAACCGAGAGACCGTAGGCCAACAGCTCGAGGGTCGAATCGGAGGGGAACAGCTTTGCGCGGCCTGTGGCGCGATAGAGCACCAAGGGCGTCCAAAGGGCGACGACGGCTGCGGCGGCGATCAGGATCGGCAGATAGCGCATCATTCGAGCCAGTTCGAGGGTTAGCCCAGTTCCTTGCGCAGACGCTCGATGATGAAGTCGAGCGCGATCTGATTGCTCCCCCCCTCAGGAATGATCAGATCGGCCCAACGCTTCGAGGGTTCCACGAATTCCAGGTGCATCGGACGCACCGTCCGATAGTATTGGCGCCGGATCGAGTCGAAGGAGCGCCCACGATGCTCGATGTCGCGACGAATACGCCGAAAGACGCGAATGTCCGCGTCGGTATCGACATAGAGCTTGATGTCGAAGAGCGCCCGCAGCCGCGGGTCGGCGAAGATCAAGATCCCCTCGACGATCACCACCCGCGTCGGCTCGACGCGCTCGAGCTCCGGGCGCCGGCTGTGGGTCACGAAATCATAGAGCGGCTTGTCGATCGGATGCCCGCTCTTGAGCCGCTTGATGTGCTCGATCAGCAGCTCGTTGTCCAGCGAGTCGGGGTGGTCGAAGTTGACCCTCTTGCGATCTTCGATCGGCATGCCGTCGAGCGGTTTGTAGTACGCGTCGTGCTCGATCATCGCGATCGAGCGATTGGGAAACGCGTCCATGATCTTGGAGGCGATCGTCGTCTTGCCCGACCCCGTGCCGCCAGCGATGCCCAGGAGAATACAGGGTTGTTTCGTCGTCTCAGCGTTGGTTTCCATCCGCCCTACTGCGTGTAACGGGTTCGACTCACGGCTTTGGTCTCATTATAGCCCGGCCTACTTCGCTGGGGCCAGCGCTTTGAGCGCCTGAAGGCGCCGTCGCGCGAAGAGGAGATCGCGCAAGTTGGCGTCGGCCCCCTTCATCAATTCGATGTAGCGCGCATAGGCCAGACGCGCATCGTCCCGCCGACCCGCCGCATCGGCGCATCGGGCACGGAGCAGCGTTCCCACTCGGTCGTTTTTGCGATAGGTGAGCATCGCCTTCGTGATCGCCTCACAGCGTTGAAACGCCCGGCGGCGCAGCGCCACGCGAGCCAGGTTCTCGCGTAGGTCGTTCGGATCACGGTCCCAGATCATGCGCACCGCGCTCGCATGCCGAAAGAATCGCTCGGCCGCGTCGTAACGCTTCTCGAATAGGGCAATCTCACCCTGCAGCAGCGGAATCGTATCCCGATCCCAGCTGCCGATGTTCGATTGGCGCAGCCGCGCCAGAGATTGCTTCGCCCGATCGAGATCGCCCGCGAGCAGCTGAATCTTTCCCAGATAGAGCAGCCCGTAGGGAAGCTGGGGTTGCAGTTGCAGCGCGTCGAGGATCGCCTCGGTCGCGTCGTCCTTGCGCCCGAGCTTGAGCAGAACGTCCGA
>JAGQJP010000031.1 GCA_020430585.1 Myxococcales bacterium
GTCCGAGCGGCGCTAAGCCGAGGTGACAACCGCAACCGCGCTTCACGACACTGTGGACGGACCTAGCGAAACCGGGTTTGCAAGCTGAAGGCGATGATACTGTCGAGCCGCACGACGGCGTCGAAGTACTCCCGGCCCGCGAGCTGAGAGAGGACCAGCGTGTGGTCGCCGACCGCGGTGACGAGCCCCTTGAGCGCGTGCCCACCGCGCAGGTAGAGCTCGACGCTCTTGGTGTGCCCGACGAGGCCGCGCAACGACTCACCGAGATCGAGGTTGGCATTGAGTTCTGTCATTCGTCCTCTCGTTCCTTGCTGGTTTGTGTCCGAGTCTACACGAGCACAACGGTCGGTGTAAACGACGGTCGTCCGGCGCGACCGATGCCGCCAGGGTCGAGACCAGAAGGTCGAGATGGCTCGAGCCGTTGCCCTTCAGCCGAACGTACACCTCGGTGCCGACGTATCTCCCGCGGTCTGACCGTTCAGCGTATCGCTCGAGTCGGGATCGCTCGAAGCGCCAGCGACGCTCAGTCGTAGATCAGGATGTAGTCGGCATACGAGCGCCCCTGGAAAGTGGCGGCGCGCAGGGCCTCGAAGTCGGCTCGTGGGGTGGTGGTGATCAGCGCGTAGCGGGTGATGGTGGTGGCCCAGGCCGTGACGAGCCCCGGAGTGGCGATCCCCGTTTGCACGTGCCAGTCTCCACCGACGAAGAGCACCCGATCGCTGGTCTTCTGCAGATGGGACGCGATCCAGTAGGACATGGTGCGATCGCGGATCAGCGCCAGGTCGGTGAAGTAGTCCAGCGCCTCCTGGTAGGTCAGGCCCCAGTCTTTTCCGTGGACCGTGTAGTCAAAGCCAGTCTCGAAGTAGGCCTGGTAGGTGTCGTCCCACTTCGGTAGCGGACGGGGTGGGATGTAGGCGTCGAAGGGCGAGGAGGCATCCCAGCTGTTGAAGAACGCCAGCGGGCTCGTCAGCCCGTTGCCGTAGATCACTTGGAGCGCCTCGTTGGCGATGTTGGTCGCGACCACGGGCCGTCCGAGGGTCTTCATGTGCTCGACGAGCGGCATCCAGTATTTCTCGAAGTTGTTCCAGGGCTCGCTGTTGGCGAGGAACGTCGCTTTTGAGATCTGGCCCTTCAGATAGTCGTCGACCACCGACTGCTCGTCGGCCTGGAAGTGCTCCATCGCCAGGGCCACGTCGTTGTGGCGCTGGGTCATCAGGCGCAGGAGCCAGAGCTCGAGCGCCTGGACGGGCGCGGTCTCGTGCTTCTCGCCGAAGTAGACCACCTGATCGTCGTCGAGCGCCTCGAGCAGCGCCGCCTCGTCCAGGTAGACGTTGTTCGCGACATCGTAGATCTGCATGTTGGTGTAGTCGCCGCCCGTGTACTTCGGCGCTTCCGCCGCGGTGGGATAGGTGCTGCCCTTCACGCCCTGGGTCACCGTCACGTTCACCGGGTCCGAGAGGCCGTTGGCGGTGGCCTGGGTCACCTTGATCTCCAGCGCGGTGCCGAGCGGTTGATCGGTATAGGTCATCTGGACGACGAAGGCACCGGAGCCGTCCGCCGTGACACTGGCCGAGCCCACGACGGTGCCGCCCGCGGAGATGGTCAGCGAGAGGGTCGCGCCGGCGACCGCCGTTCCCGAGACCTGCACGGGGCTCTTGACTCCGTCGTTAGCCAACGGGGCCGACAATTGAGGGGGGGCGGGCCGGCCCGACGTCACGTCGCTGCCTGACGTCACGTCGGTGGTCTGAGTGGCTGAATCATCGGAGCCACCGCATCCCCAGGCGACGAGCAGCATTAGGGTCAGAGCGCCGCGCAGCGCTCCCGCCCAGAGAACCGAGAATCTATTGCGAGTCGACATCTCCATACTCCTTTTCGCACGCCTAGCGCACCGCTAGTGGATGCCCACCTTATCCCGTCTGCACTGGAGCGGTCAAGCCCGACGAAGCGGGCGACGAGACCTGGCTGTGATGTCTGCCCGGATTCGACGCTCAGGTCGGCTCCCGAGGTGTCCTGTTGCGCATCCGAGCTGGGGCCCGACGAGCCGCCACCACACCCGGCGACGAGTCGCAACAGCACGATCCCGTTCGCTCTGGCTGGTCGACGCCAGAGAGAAAGCCGACGTGGCGAAGGCCAGACGCCAGAGAGCAAGCCGACGGGACGAAGGCCAGGGACTTGGCCAAGGCGAACGCGTGAAGGAAGGAGAAGGAGAGGCGCGTACGCCCAGAACGGAATGGTGTGGGCGACATCGTCCCGTGATCGGCGGACAAAACCCGTCCAGGTCAGGCTCCAACGCCCGATTTTGTCCGAAACGCGGCCAAAACAGCCGCACTTGATCCAAGTGCCACCGTTTTGTCCGGTTTTGCCCCCCAAAACGGACAAGATTTCGCCGACAGCCGCAATCTGACCCGATTTTGGCCAAAATCGGCCCGATTTGCCCGAAAAACCGAACAAAATCGAGCCGCTTGGATCAGGCGCCCCGATTTTGTCCACCGCACCTCGACCAGAGCGACGCCATTCCCAAAAAGGCGAGCGGGAGCGTCGACACCCGGCGGGTGGGGGCGCCGGCTCGGTCGAGGTCGCACACGTCAAAAAATCGGTAAACGCTCGGCGCCGATCTCCGGATAACGATAGCGACAACGGAATAGAGGCGCCTTACAAAGGGGGATCGCCATGCACCAGCCGCAGACTCACCGAGTCCCAATCGGAACGCTCCAACCTCTCTGCGCTGCCGGCGCGCCGTATTCGAGCCTGCTCGCCCACCTGCAGGCTGTGCTCGACTACGTCGAGCGAATGATCCGGCGCTCGGTCGACCCCACTCTCGACGAGCCTCTCCGCGCGCTGCGGCAACAGATCGATGAGCGCGTGGCGGCGACGCTCGCGACCGAGGTTCCCGTGCCGCTGGCGACCTTGACAGCTCGGCTCGAGCTCTCGCCCATCGAACGCGATCTGGTGGCGTTGTTGGTCGGGCTCGAGCTCTCGAGCTCGATCGCCCGTATCTTCCGCTACGCCTGGGATGGCTCCTCCGCCCCGGTGACCGTGGGTCGCGTGGCCCACGTCGTCGGCACCGACGATCTGCAACGCCTCGAGCTCGTCGAAGCCTGCGCGGCAGAGGGCCGGCTGCGGCGCCACCACCTGATCGTCGTCGCGCCACTGGGTGACGACGTGACCGCGACGACCGAGAACCGGGCGATCGCCATCAACCGCCGGGTAGCCAGCTTTGTCCGCGGCCAGCTGGCCCCCGCAGAGGAGCTGATCGACTGCGCCGAGTGGCGCGCTGCCGCGGACCCTGACGACCTCGATGACTGTGACCCCGAGACGCGCAGCGGCTTTCTGCGCGCCTTCGAGCGGGCGGCCACCCGGCGCAAACACCTCAACCTCTGGGGACCCGACGGCGCCGGGCGGCGAGAGCTGGTCGCGACGGCGATCGACCGCGGGCAAGGCCTGCTCGCTGTCGACCTCCGCGGCCGCCTCGAGTCGCTGTCGACGCTCGGGAAGACGCTGGATGCGGCCCGCCTCGAGGCGACGCTGACGAACGCGATGATCTACCTCGACCTCAGCGCCCTCGAAACCTGGGATGAGCTGCCCGAGGTCAGCGCCGCGCTGTTGCGACACTTCCTCGCCCGCTGCGACGATGCGCCGCTCGTGGTCGCCAGCCGCTTTCCATTGCGGCTGAACGACGCGCTGATCAGCTGCCACGTCCCGACCCCGGGGCGCGAGATCCGCGAGAGGCTCTGGAATCGCGCCCTCGCCGACGAGTGTGCCCTCCGCACCGCTGACGTCGATCCGGCGCGGCTAGCGACGCAGTTTCCCCTCGGCGCGGCGCAGATCGAGGCCGCGGTGCAGCTCGCCTCGGATCGGGCGGCGGTACAGGGGCGGCGGCCCGTCGACCAGCACGACCTGTCGCGAGCGGCTCGGGAGCAGCTCGACAGCCCCCTCGACAAGCTGGCTCAGCGTATTCCGCACCACGTCGGCTGGGAGGACGTCGTGCTCTCGGACGAGCTCAGCGAATCCCTCGCCGAGCTGCGGACCAACGCGCGCCATCTCGCCCACCTCAACACGAACTGGGGCTTCGCGAAGAAGTCGCCCTCGGCGCGCGGTCTGAGCGTGTTGCTCGCGGGCCCACCGGGAACCGGCAAGACCCTCGTCGCCAGTGTCCTCGCCGCCGAGCTCGGGCTCGAGCTCTTCAAGGTCGACCTGAGCCAGGCGGTCTCGAAGTGGGTCGGCGAGACCGAGAAGAACCTGGGGAAGATCTTCGACGCCGCCGAGACCTCGCCCGCGGTGCTGCTCTTCGACGAGGCTGACGCGCTGTTCGCCAAGCGCACCGAGGTCAAGTCCTCGAACGACCGCTACGCCAACCTCGAGGTCGGCTACCTGCTCCAACGGATGGAGTCGTTCGGTGGGATCAGCATCCTGACGACCAACCTGACGAGCAGCATCGACGACGCCTTCAAGCGGCGGATCCACTTCCGCCTGACCTTCCCGTTCCCCGACGAGGGGGCCCGCGCGCGCCTCTGGCGCACCCTGATGCCCGCCGAAGCGCCGCTGGCGCCGAACATCGACTACGAACGCCTGGGACAAATGTTCGAGCTCTCGGGCGGCCACATCCGCCTCGCGATCCGCCGCGCCGCCGCCCAGGCGCGGGAGCACGGCGCCCCGATCAGCTTCCGCGAGCTCGCCCGCGCCGGCGTCAAAGAGTG
Organism: Myxococcales bacterium; assembly: GCA_020430585.1. GTDB lineage: Bacteria > Myxococcota_A > UBA9042 > JAGQJP01 > JAGQJP01 > JAGQJP01. The sequence continues at coordinate 4,698 of JAGQJP010000031.1, forward strand.
CCAAGAGATCGGCAAGCTGGTCCGCGCCGATCGCGAGATCGAAGCCGGCGCGCGCCGCTGGTAGCGCGCCTGATCGCTCCTCAGCGGTACCGTATGCTCATGGTTCTTCGCCTGGGCGTCACGCCCGCCGTGCTTCCGCGCCATCGTGGGAACCGGGCGTGCGGCGGCTCACCGATGGTTGCGTCGCATCGGCGGCTCATAGATGGTTGCGTAGCATCAGCTCCCGGGGGTGCGGATTGAGGTAGGACTGCTGCGACAGGTAGCTGAGCTCGAGCGTTCGAATGTGATGCTTCATCAGCGTCGTCACGACGACGAGCGGCACCATCCGCGAACGGTAGGCCTCGATCAGATCGTGGACCTCGTCGCGCGAGGCCGGGTCGAGGGGGCCGCGAAAATATCCGGCGATGTGCTGCAGCACGTTGACGTGCTTGTTCACCGTCGATCGGCTCGCCATCGCCTCGAGGAACCCTCGCCGGTACTCTCGGGCCAACGACTCGCGCTCGACGTTCCTGGCGTTGGCGACGAGCTGCCCCAGCCGCTTGTAACTCTGATGCGCCATCAGCAGCAGCTTTTCGGCGGCGTGAAAGCGGACCAGCCCACCGATCGTCCAGGAGGAGGCGAAGAACGCGCGCAGTCGGCGGTAGGCGAAGATCCGCTCGACGAAATTCTCGCGCAGAATCGGGTCGTTGAGGCGGCCGTCCTCTTCCACCGGCAGCAATGGGAGCTGCTGCATCAGGACGTCGGCAAACACGCCCCGCCCCTCTTTGATCGGCGCCGCGCCCTCCGTGGGCGGATAGACTTTGACCCGCTCCATGCCGCAGCTCGGTGAGCTCTTCTGCAGGATGTAGCCGCAGAGCTCGAGCCTCTCCAGCTCGTCGACTCTGCGCTTGGCGTAGCTCACCATCGTTTCCGTGTGGTCAGAGCCGCTTTTCGGCGCCACCAGGCGACGGGGCGAGCCGGATTGACCGACGAGACGCAGGGTCTCTCGGGGAACGCCGAGCCCGATCTCGACCTCCGGGCAGACCGGCACGAACTCGACGTATTGCCCCAGGGTGTCTCGAATGAAGCGGTCGAGCTTGTGGCCGCCGTTGAAGCGCACCTCTTGGCCGAGGATGCAGGCCGAGATCCCGACGCGGATGGTCATCTGGTTTGTCATTGGCTCCCGCCCCCTGTGAATCGCCCGATCGTCAGCAACACTCGCACGGTTGATCTCTGTTGTCGCGCCGCCTCAGGGCTGGCGGTTGACCAAGATCTCGGCCCCGAGTGTCGCCAAGAACCCCTTGGCGAAGACGGTGTAGATCGCGCCATCGCTCAGCTGGATACCGGGCAGGTCGAGGACGACCGTGTCGGTGCCCGCGGCGACGACTTCCAGGTCGTAGCGACCCGCGTCGACGGGAGTGAAGGCCGTGTCGCTATCCTTGAAGGTGCGATTCGACCAGAGGACGGGCCCGTTCTTCACGCGAATGTCGACGGCCGGGGCGTCCGGAGAGAGATGCAGGAAGCGCACGTGGGCCTTACCGCTCGCCGGCGGGGTCAAGTCGTCGACGAGCACCAGCGGCTCGATGCTGCTGACCGCGTTGATCGCGTACACGCTGTAGCTCTTGCCCGCTTCCAGGGTCAATGTCGCGGCGATCACCGCGTCGTTGGAGCCGTCGGGCTTGACCATGATGTTGCGATCGCCGGCGGGCAGCTCGAGATAGCCGGTCGCATTCGGGAACGTCAGCGGCGCGGTATTGACCTGGCTCGAGTCGACGAAAAGATTGACCCCCGGCGCGTCGGGCGACGCGTGGACGACGGTGATCAGCGCCTTCTCGGTGGGCTGCACGGTGGTGTTCTTCGTATCATCGCTCGAACAGGCGATCGTCATCGACAGGGAGAGTAACATCACGAAGATGCCGATCGGTCTTGGGCTCGAAATGGTCATGGGGTCCTCCAGTTGTAGAGAAAGTGGCCAGTTGTATAGAAAATGTCTAATCAATGTCTATGTTGTAGCAGGCAAGGACGGAGTTGTCAATTGAAAGCGCATCGTCTGTTGTATTTTTGTCTAACTATCGCCTGCTTGCTGACTCTCGGGCCCGATCCGCCGCGGCCTCCTCGCTCCACCGGACACGCCTGGGTGTTCGCAATGGTGTTGGCCCACAGCCGTCACATGTTCGCCGATGTCGCCTCCGATCAACGGATCGATACCTGGCTGCGGCTGCATGCCAAGGCGTTTCAATGGCTTCGTGGTGACCGGCCGCGCGCTTCCAGACCGTCATCTCGTACGCCTGCGACGGAAAAGCGCGCAGGCACGGCTTCTCGAGCTCGAACAGCCCGAGCGTGTTCGACGATTGCCCCGTGATCTTCGATGATGCTACTACTGAGCACCGCCGCGCCTGGTGGGGCGCAAGCTCTGGGTACACGCGACGGCCTCGCGGGCTCCGGCGCCCAATTTTGTCCGAAACGCGGCCAAAACAGCCGCACTTGATCCAAGTGCCCCCGTTTTGTCCGGTTTTGCCCCCCAAAACGGACAA
>JAGQJP010000318.1 GCA_020430585.1 Myxococcales bacterium
ATAACGTTCGATTTCGTCTCGGAGCTCTTCGTGCGACGCCACCGATTCCACCTGCGATGTTGGACGTGGAATCTAGCGTATCACAATTCGGTTGGATCGACCAGATTCCGGCGCTCAGCCGTGAGCTGCGCGTTTGGTCTCCCCGTCCGTCGACGCGTCGGAGGGTACGACGCTCCCGTCCTGCAGCTCGACGACGCGGTGGGCGCGGCTGATCAGGCGATGGTCGTGGGTCGAGAAGATGAAGGTCACGCCCATCTCGCGGTTGAGCTTCTCCATCAGCTCGATGATCGTCATCGCCGTCTCGGTGTCGAGGTTCGCCGTCGGCTCATCAGCGATCACCAGGCGCGGCCGCGTCGCCAGGGCACGGGCGATCGCGACGCGCTGTCGCTGCCCGCCCGAGAGCTCGTCAGGGCGATGCTTGACGAAGGCCGAGAGGCCGACCTGCTCGACGAGGCGATCGATGTAGTCTTGGGCATCGTCGGGCGGCTTCGCGCTGAAGAGCAGCGGAAACTCCACGTTCTCTCGCACATCGAGCACGGGGATCAGGTTGAAGTTCTGGAAAATGAAACCGATTTTCTCGTTTCGCATCGTCGCCAGGTCGTCGAAGTCGGTGTGCTCGATCGACACGTCGTCGAGAGAATAGGTTCCGCTCGTCTTCGCGTCGAGCAAGCCGATGATGTTCAGGAGCGTGGTCTTGCCGCTCCCCGAGGGGCCGGCGATCACGGTGAACTCGCCCGATTCGATCATCAGGTCGACGTGCTTGAGGGCGCTGACCTTGACCTTGCCGAGGTCGTAATCTTTTGTTACGTTGCGCAGTTCGATAAGGCTCATCACTTCCTCTCTTCCGCCGTCATCGGGACAGCGAAGCGGGTCGGTACATCGAGGCCGGCAGTGTCTTGCCGACCTGCATGTCGAGCATCGTCATCACGGACCAGGTCTTGCGCGAGATCGTGTTTCGCATCATCATCTTCGACGGGCGCCTGTGGCCGTTGAACGATTTGATGTCGGTCAGCTCGAGCTGGCGCAACATCTTGCCGCTGAGTGTGTAGTACTGGGCTTTGGTCAAGATGAAGCCGCTCTTGTTGACCCAGAGCTTGGCGCGATCATAGGTCACCGAGCGGTTCTTCGCTTTCAGGTCGAGTTGCCAGGCATCGGCCGTCTGGCTCGTGATCGTCGCGTCGTAGTCCCGCGCCAGGTTCAGCCGCAACACGTCGGCATTGTTGAAGTCGCCGCCCATGAAGTTGTCCTTCGCGGCGATTCTAATCGGGCGCTTGAGCGTCTTCATCTGCATCCACATGTCGTCGCCTTTGCGCAGAATCTTGCGCCCGTTTTCGACGGGTGGATAGATGAACTCGATGCGCACGAGGTCGGTGTCGCGCTTGTAGATCATCATCTTGTACGTCTTCTCGACCCCGTTCGAACGGTGGGTCATCATCGCAACCTTCAGCGTCACCTTCTCCGGCGCCAGCACATCGTCCACTTTCTTGAGAATCTCGTTCGGCGTCGGCGCCGCCGCCAGAGGCGCGGCAACCAACAGCAGCAGCAGCCCGATCAGGGTCGCGTAACGTTTCGGTGTCATCGGAATCTCCTTTCGACGAGCCTCGAGCTCGCGTTTTCATCTGTTGTCTCGAGCGACCGCAGTTGGCCGCCCGTGTCTCAGCTCGATCGAATCGCCTCCGCCGGACGCAGCTGCGAGGCGCGGTATGCCGGGTAGGTCGCGGCGAGTAGCGCGCCGAGCATCGCGACGACGACGCTGAGTATGATGAACACCGCCGTCACCTGTGGCCGGACGACGATCACCGACTGGGTCCCAGGGAACTGAAAGTGGATCCCCGTCTGATGCAGAATCTCGACGACCGTGATCCCGAGGATCAAGCCGAAGAGGCTACCGATCGCGGCGATCGAGAGCGACTCGAACAGGAACATCAGCACGACTTTACCACGTTTGACCCCCATCGCCATCATCGTCCCGATCTCGCGAACCCGCTCGTAGACCGTCATCAGCATCGTGTTGATCACCCCCGTCAAGACGAGGATGAAGAGCACCCCCGAGACGATCCCGAAGATCATGTTCTGCAACCCCATGATCGAGCTGTAGAGCGTCGCGACCTCCTCCCAGGGATCGACTTTGACCTTGTAGCCCGCCGCGGTGAGCGTTTTCTGCAGCGACGCGGCGACGATACGCGAGTGCTCGAGCTTTTTGATGTCGAGCACGATCTCCGTCACTTTTTGGGGCATGTCGAGCAGCTTTTGCGCCGTGTGCAACGGCATGTAGATCATCCGTTTGCTCGCCGTCGCGAGCTTGAGCTCGAAGATCCCGACGATCTTGAAGTCGAAGGCGTTGACCGAACCCGGCTCGGTGCGGGCCTGGATCGCCACGTCGTCGCCGATCTTCAGATTCAGGGTGCGGGCGAGCTGCTCGGTGATCACGATCTCCAGCGCGTCGTTCTTTTTCGGCATCGCGCCCTTGGTGATGTTGTCCTTGAGCAGCGGAATCACCTTGAAGACCGTGTCGACGTCCACCGCGACGCCGAAATAGGGCGTCGTCTTCTCTCGCGAGGTGTCGCTGATCACCCCGCCGAAGACGATTCGGCCCGTCACCTCGCGCACTTCCGGATGCGACTTGATCAGCTTCACGAGCTTGGCGTCGAGCTTCATGTTGAGATCGAGCGGCATCATCTCGGTCGTCGTCTCGAAATCGGCGTGGTGCACCTGGATGTCGCCGAGGGCGCCCTTGGTCACCTGATCCTTGATTCCGCCCTGCAGACCATTGAGCAGCCCACGTACCGAGATCACGACGCCGATTCCGATGAAGACGGCCAGGGCCGTCAGCATCGTTCGCTTTACATTTCGGCTCACGTTGCGAAACGCGACCTTGAAGAGCTTTTGTGTTTGTCTCATCGCCCCTCCTCCCTGTTTGTCCTTCCTCATGAGCAAGAGCGGTGCCAAGCGCGCGACAGCGCCGTAATGTGCCGTGCAGAAAAGGGAAGTCTCGGGACCTCCGATTATCGCCGAAGCCTTGCGGCTGTGCTATTCTGCCAGTAAAGCCGACAGCCTGTCGGAATTCTGTACACGGGTGGGAAGATGTCGAGCGAGACACGCGCAACAGACTTTGCCGAGATGAAGTACCGAGCGGTCGTCGAGCGGTTCGTCCCGGTCATGTACCGGGTCCGCTTGATCGTCGCGCCAGCGCTGGCCTGCTTCTTGTGGCTGCTCTGGGTCTACCACGAAGAGTGGTGGCGGATTCTCTATCTGGCGTTCCTGATCCTCTTGGTCAGCGTCGTGTTTTTCGCCGAGTGGCTCGCGGCGCGTCGAGCGGCGCCGAGCGCGCGCCGATTGTCCCTCAACTTTCAGCTGATCGCCTTCGTCCAAATGTCGGTGGTCTATCTCACGGGCGGCGGTGCGTCACCGCTGGTGGCGATCGCCGTTCCACCGCTCCTCGTCGCCGCGCTGATCTTCGACGAGCCGGCGGACCGCGTGCCCGTGCAACTGATCTATGGGGCTGCGTGGGCGCTGATCCTGCTCAACGACCAGCTGCAGCTCTTCCCCGCGACGCACCTGGCAATCTTTCCCGCCAGCCGTTCGATCGTCGCCGACCCGGTCTTCTTCTGGACCCGCGCCGCGGTGATCACCGCGATTTCGACCGCGCTTTCGCTGGCGATGCGCGTCGCCGCGGGCATGAGCGCCGAGGTCGTCGACGATCTGCGCCAGACCCGGCGCGATCTGGTGGCTCAACAGATCGAGCGCCTCCACGAGCTCGAGGGCTACGCCAGTCGCATTGCCCACGAGCTGAAGAATCCCCTCTCGTCGATCAAGGGGCTCAATCAGCTCCTCGCTCGCCGCGTCGCCGCCGACAACGAGACCGATCGCGAGCGTTTCCGGGTGCTCGGCACCGAGATCGAGCGGATCGAGGGGATCGTCGGCGCCTTCGCCACCTTCTCCCGCCCGCTGCACGACCTCAAGCTCGTCCAGCTGCGGCTCTTCGACCTGCTCTGGGACTGTCTGCGGCTCTACGAAGTGACCCTCGATGATCAGAAGATCACGCCGCTTCCGCTGCGCGTGGATCGCGATCTCGAGGTGCAGGGCGATCCGAGTAAGCTCAAGCAGGTGGTGATCAATCTGTTGCAGAACGCCGTCGACGCGATGCCCGACGGAGGCTCGCTCTCGTTGATCGCCCGCGCGCTGGAGGGCGACGAGGTCGAGATCGTTGTCGCCGACAGCGGGGCAGGCATCTCCGCGGACGCTCTGGAGCAGCTCTTCCATCCCTACTTCACGACGAAAGAGCGCGGTACGGGGCTCGGTTTGACGATCGCCCGGGGAATCGTGCGCCAGCACGGCGGCGAGCTGACGATCGAGAGCAAGGCGGGAGAGGGCACGCTGGCGCGTCTGCGGCTCCCGCTCCGCCCGCCCGTCGACAGACTTGATTTGAATCAAACGCCCACTTGAGGGTTGTCAACGCGCATTTCGTCGGCAGCTGGCAGATTGAGAACCATGATGCGTCGACAGACGGAAACTCGACTGACTCTACGACGAAAGGAAGCTCCAATGAAATCGAGGCTCGGGTTGTCACGGGACCAGCTCGTGAGCGTGATGTTCGTTCTCCTATCGGCGGTTCTCGGGCTGGGAACCCTGTCCTTGTTCTGATTCTGCGACGTTTCCTTGCGATGGACGCCGTAGCTTGTTACATTTAGGGCGTTCGTGAACCTGGTTCCGTCGGAGATGAATGAAATCTGAACCTCAACCGGTTCGCCTTGCAGTCGGTCAAGCCTTCGCTCCGGTCGATGGGCGCGATTCCGCCCCGCCGCCACTCGAGCGGACCTTCTTCCACGTCGGCACCGCGCTCTTGCGCTCGGTGACCAGCACCTCGTCCGTCTTGCGATCGATCTGCGATCAGCTCTCGCAGCTCGAGATCAGCAGCGCCGTCTTTCTCTTGACCGAGAAGACCGCCGACGCCCTCGTCGTCGCCGCCCTCGGCACTCCCGGGACCAAGAGCGTCGTCAGCCATTCGCGCGACGCCCAAGGCTATCATCCGCTCGGCTACACCGTGCCGCTGGCCCGCGTGCCCGCGATTCTCCAGACCGTCGCCGACGAGCAGCCGCGCTACCTCGGCGAGACCCGCTCGTTGATCCTCGAGCTGGCTCCGACGGATCAACCCGAGATGACGCAACAGCTGATCCGCACGCTCGGTGGCCGTGCCGCCTTGCTCTGCACGATCCCCGGCATCGAGCGGCCGCTCGGTGTATTGGTTCTGGCGCGCGAGGGTCTGTTGCCGGGCGATCTCCCGGTGGCGAGGGCGCTCGCCGAGAAGCTCTCCGAGGCGATCCAGACCGCGCGACTGTTCGAAGAGCTGCGACGGGCGCACCACCAGGTGAAAGAGCGGGAGTCGCACTTTCGGACGCTGTTCGAGACGCAACCCGATGCGATCATGCTCGTCGACCGCGAGAGTCGGGTCGTCGCGCTCAATCGCGCGTTCGTCGGCGTCAACCCGGAGCGCGCCCTCACGCGACCGCTGAGCACCGTGCTGCCTTCGGACCTGTACCATCAGCTCGAGCCCTTGCTTGAAGCGGTACAGCGAGAGGGAAAGCCATCGGGTCAGGTCGTGCGGCACCAGGAGCGGACGGGGGCATCGGTCTGGATCGACGCGCGGCTGATCCCGGTCTTCGACAACCGCGGCAACCTCTCGGGGATCTTCATCCAGCACCGCGACATCACCCAGCGTCGGCTGGTCGAGGTGGCCCTCGCCGAATCGGAGAAGCGCTATCGCCAACTGCTCGAGAACGCGCTGGTCGGGGTCTACCAGACCACCGTCGACGGCAAGTTCCTTTACGCCAACGGCGAGATGGCGCGGATCTTCGAGTTCGACGGGCCCCAAGAGCTGCTGCAGGCCGAGGCGCTCTCGGTCTACAAAGACCCAGAGCAACGCGCCGAGCTGCTCGCGCGGCTGCTCGAGGGCACGCGCGTCGACAACATGGAGCTCGAGGTGATCACGCGCACGGGGGCCGTTCGCACCGTGCTCTTCGCCGGGACCATGCACGGCAACGTGATCACGGGGATGCTCCTCGACATCACCGAGCGCAAGGCGATGCAAGAGCGGCTGTGGTACGATGCGGTTCACGACAAGCTCACGGGTCTGCCCAACCGCTCGGAGTTCTTGAACCGCGTCGATCAGGCGCTCTGGCAGAACAAGCGCTACGCCAGCTACCTCTTCGCCGTGCTGCTCTTCGACGTCGATGAGTTCAAGCTGATCAACGACAGTCTCGGGCACACCGTCGGCGACCGTTTGCTGCTCGACATCGCGCGCCGTCTCGAGGGTTGTCTCGGAGAGGGCGATTCACTGGCGCGCATCGGCGGCGACGAATTCGGCGTTCTGCTCCACGATCTGGGCGACGCGAACCACACCTTCGTCCAGGCCGCGGCTGTGCAACGCGAGCTCTCGCGCGCGTTCGAAGTCGACGGCCACGAGATCTACGTCACCGCGAGCATCGGCATCGCGCTGCCCCGCGACGACTCCGACAGCCCCGAGGATCTCTTGCGCAATGCCGATACGGCGCTCTACCGCGCCAAGGCGATGGGACGCGGGCACCACGAGGTGTTCGACATCAAGATGCACCACCACACGGTGGAGCGGCTCCAGATCGAGACCGATCTGCGGCGCGCCCTCGATCGCTCCGAGTTTTCGGTGCAGTACCAACCGATCGTCAGCCTCGTCGACGGGCGCCTGGCGGGTTTCGAGGCGCTCTTGCGCTGGAAGCATCCCGACAAGGGGTTGCTCAATCCCGTCGAGTTCGTACCGATCGCCGAGGACTGCGGGCTGGTGATCCCCGTCGACCGCTGGGTCTTCGAGGCGGCCTGCGAGCAGCTCAACGATTGGCAATCCCGTTTCAGCGGGCGATCCGGGCTCTACGTCAGCGTCAACTTCTCCGGACGGCAGTTCTCGCAGCCCGACGTGATCGAGATGATTCGCCGCGTGATCGAAGAGCTCCACGTCGACCCGCGGCAGCTGCGGATCGAGATCACCGAGAGCGTGCTGATGGCGAACCCGGATAACGCGACGTCGATCCTCTCACTCTTGAAGCTGATGGAGATTCAGGTCGACCTCGACGACTTCGGCACGGGATACAGCAGCTTGAGCTATCTGCACCGCTTCCCGATCAATCGCTTGAAGATCGATCGCTCCTTCGTCGGTCGGTTGGCGGCGAGCGAGAAGGATCTCGCCTTCGTCCGCACGATCATCGGTCTGGCGCACCTGCTCGATCTGCGGGTCGTCGCCGAGGGGATCGAGGATCAGGTGCAGGTCGACGAGCTGCGTCGGCTGACCTGCGAGTTCGGCCAGGGCTATCTCTTCTCTCCGCCGATCGACGCCGACGAGGCGGCGCGTTTGATCGAGAGCGATCACTGCTGGTCTCTCGACCCGAGCTAGCGACGAAACGAGCTCAACCGCACCGAGCGCAAGACGTCGGGATGCAGCAGGGCGAGGACGGTGACGATCTCGAGACGGCCGATCCACATCCCGAAGGTCAAGACGATCTTCCCGAAATCGGAGAAGCCTGCGAAGTTGCCCATCGGGCCCGCGGCGCCGAAGCCTGGGCCGATATTTCCGACGCAGGCGAGGGCGGCGGAGAAGCCGAGGATCATGTCTCGCGTCAGGGCGCTCATGATCACGCCGATCACGAAGTAAGAGCCGATGTAGAGGGCGACGGTGTTGAACACGGCGTTCATCACGTCGTCGCGAACCGGCTGCCCTTTGTATTTGATCGCGATCACAGCCTTGGGGTGCAGCGTCTTCGTGATCTCGCGGTAGATGTGTTTGGTCACCAACAGGTGGCGCACCGACTTCGGTCCACCCGCGGCCGAGCCGGCGCAGCCGCCGACGACCATGATGAAGACGAGGATCACCCGCGCCCCGTCGTTCCAGAGGTTGTAGTCCGTCGAGGCGTACCCCGTCGAGGAGATCAAGCTCGAGGCCTGAAACAGTCCGTGGCGCACCTGCTCGAGGGTCGGGATGCCGCCGCTCCAGACCACCGAGACGAGCAGGCCACCGCCGATGCAGACGCCGCTGTAAAGCAAGAACTCGCCGTCGCGGAAGAACTCGAGGGGCCGCCGGGTGAGGACGGTCCAGATCAACGGGAAGCTCGTCCCGGCGAGGAGCATGAAGACGATCAAGATCCACTCCACCGCTGGGTTCTTGTAACCGCCGACCGACTCGGGGTGCGGCGAGAAGCCGCCGGCCGCCATCGTGGTGAAGGCGTGGCAAACCGCTTCATAGAGCGTCATGCCGGCGATGATCAGCAGCGTGATCAGCACCGCCGTCATCCCCGAGTAGAGCAACCAGAGCTTCGACGAGGCGCTGCGCACCTGCGGGCTCACCGCCTCTCCGGGGGCCGTCGAAGCCTCGGCAAACAGCATCTGGCGACCAGCGATTCCGAGGCGGGGCAAGACGATCACGAACAGGGCGATCACGCCGAGACCGCCGAACCACTGGGTCATCGAGCGCCACAGATAGAACGCCTTGCCATACTTGGAGAAGTCGGTGAGGACCGTCGCTCCGGTCGTCGTAAAGCCGCTCATCGCCTCGAAGAGGCCGTCTACGAAGCTCAATCCGGCGAAGACGTAGGGTATCGCACCGAACATCGAGATGAAGAGCCAGGTCAACGCCACTACGCTGAGCGCCTCGGCGCGATAGAACACCTTCGGAGGGCGAAAGCCCGTCGAGAAGAGGAAGCCGAAGGCGAGGGTCGACGTCAGCGCGATGGCGAAGTGGCCTGCGATGGTCCAATCGAGCTCGACCGCGGCGATCAGGAGCGGCAGCACGAACGCGAGAGAGAAGAGGCGCAGCAGCTGTCCGACAACGCCAAATACGATCAACAGACGCACGAATCAAGCTCCTTTGACGTCGCTCGTCGTGGTTGAGGCGTCGTTGGTGTTCTCCGCCCCACTCTTGTTCTTTTCCTCTCCGCCGTTGCTCGTTGGCGCGGCTCCAGAGGTCTTGGGCGGCGCATCGTCGCGCAGCCCCGCCCACTGGGCCGGGTCGATCAGATAGCGACGCGTCAGCTCTTCGTCGTCGGTGCGACAGATCACCAGCACGTGATCCAGCGGCTGCAGCTCGTCGCTACCCATCGGAATCAGCGTGCGGCGACCGCGGACGATCGCGCCGATGTTGGCGAGCTTTGGCGGCTTCAAGCGATAGAGCGGGATCGCCGGGAAGTTCCTCGGCAGCTCGAACTCGAAGACACCGAAGTCGCCATGCTCCAGCTCGGCCAAGTGGATCGCCCGCTCTTCGAGGACGTCGCTGACGACCGAACGAATCGCGGCGCCCCGTGCCGAGAGCACGACGTCGATCCCGACGCGCTCGAAGAGCCGCTCGTTCGTCGGCCGATCGGCGCGGGTGATGATGCGTGGAACCCCGAGTTGCTTGGCGAGCAGCGAGATCAGCAGGTTCTTCTCGTCGTTGTTGGTGACCGCGACGAGGGCATCCGCCGATTCGATGTGCTCCTGCTCGAGGAGGTCGATGTCCGAGCCGTCTCCGTGCAGCACCATGCAGTTGAGGTCCTGGGAGAGCGCCTCGCAACGGCCTCGCTCGTGCTCGATCAGCTTGATACGCCAGCCGGCATCCCGCAGACCGCGGGCCACCGATGAGCCGACCAGCCCGCCGCCGCAGATGATCGCCTCGTTCTTGCCGACGAACCGCTCGACCCCGCCGAGCATTCGCGTGTGGAGCCGGCGCAGGGCCTTCTTCGTGCCCAGGGAGGTGACTCGATCGCTGGGCTGGATCAGCGTCTCCCCCGTCGGGATGAAGAACTCGTCGCCGCGCTGGACCATCGCCAGTCGAGAGCCCCGCGGAACCTGGACGCTCTTGAGCGGTTTGTCGCAGATCGAGGCGCTCTCGGGGACGAGGCACTTCAGCAGATGGACCTTTCCGCCGTGGAAGGTGCGGACGTCGAGAGCTCCTGGAACGGTGACGATGCGGATGATCTCCTCGGCGAGCTGTTCGGAGGGCCGAACCACCACGCCGATGCCGACCGACTCGATGAGGGATACGTCGTCCTGCCCACCGAGGTGCGCTGAACGCGGCGATTCGAGGAAACAGACCGTGCGGCGCGCCCCCAGGCGGTCGGCGGCGAGGCAGCTGACGATGTTGCGCTCGTCGTCCGGGGTCGCGGCGATGAAGAAGTCGGCGTTGTGGACCCCCGCCTCGCGAAGGATACCCGCGACAGTGGGCAAGCCGTGGATCACCTGGATGTCGAGCTCGTCCAGTCGGGCGATCGTCGTCTCGGTCGAGGCGATCAGGACGACGTCGTGGTCGTCCATCAATTCCTCAGCGATGCGGACGGCGGTCTCGTGCTCGCCCGCGATCACGATGTGCATCGACATCGGCGCTCCTCAGGGGTTGGGCGTGCCCTTCGGCCTCTTCGGAGGCGGCGCCAGGGGGTCGGCGTCGATCGGAGCCGCGCGCTTCGAATGGTCGGACATATAGAGATCGATGTCGAGCGGCGGGGGCTCGTCGGCGATCAGATACTGGAAGCTCTCGCGGAACTCGTCGATCGTCAGCCCGCAGGTCGCGGCGAACTTCGCCAGCTCGTGGGGGTCTTCGAAGTCGTCGCGGCGCAGGCGGATCATGTAGCGCCTGGCGATCTGGTAGCGGTGCGAGTGAATGTCGACCATCCGCACGCGGGTGCGCCCCGTCTCGGGATCGATCATCGTCGAGAAGGGGATCGGCACGAAGTGGCCGCCTTGCATCGACATCATCGCGGCGTTACCGCCGTGCAGCAGGTACTTTGCCGCGCAATAGCCGAGATCGCGGCAGTACTCCATGTCGAAAGGGATCGGATCGGCGCAACGTAGCTCGTAGCCGATGTTCTTGGCGACGACGGTGTGCTTGATCCCAAAGTCCTTCAGTCTCCTCTGCACCGCCGCTTTGAGGATCTCGCCCAGGTTGATCTCGGCGATCCGCACGTGTCCGTGGGCGTCCCGTTCCACATCGTCGAGAGACTCGAGCTCGGCGGGATCGATGCCGAGCACGACGCCCTCGGCGATCACCGCCACACCGTCCCGGCGACCGTAGCTCAAGCGCTTGATGATCGCACCGACGAGGGTATCGACGATGCGCCGCAGCGAGATCCGCCCATGCTCGAACTCTTCGGGGACGAGGGTCAGCGTGGCGCCCGCGGCTTTGCCCATGCCGAGCGCAAGATGGCCCGCTTTGCGCCCCATCGCGATGATGAAGTACCAGCGCGAGGTGGTGTTGGCGTCGACCATGATGTTCTTGACGATGTCGACGCCGACGTGCCGCGCCGTCTGGAAACCGAAGGTGTCGATCTCGGGCGGCAGATCGAGGTCGTTGTCGATCGTCTTGGGTACGTGGACTACGCGAATGCGGCCGCCAGCCTTCTGCTCGAGCTTCATCGCCGAAAACGCCGTGTCGTCGCCGCCGATCGTGATCAGCATCGAGACGTTCAGGCGCAAGAGCGAGATCACCGCGTTCTCGAGGTGCTGCGGGTCCTTGGTGGGGTTGGACCGGGAGATTCCGATCCAGGAGCCGCCGCGGAAGTGGATCCGGCTCACGCCCTCGATCGTCAAGGGCACGACGCGATCGATGTTGCCCTGCATCAGCCACTCGAAACCATCGCGAATTCCCAGGACTTCTGTTCCTTCGAGGCACGATCGAATCGTCGCCGCGCCGATCACGCTGTTGATCCCGGGGGCGGGACCTCCGCCGACCAGGATCGCCAAACGCTTACGCTCTCTCACGCGTCACCTCCGCTGGTGCGCTCCCGCGATCACCTGTTACCGCCTCACACGACCGAGCGCCGGTCCACCGTGTCCATCTAGCTTCGGGGGAGCTATCGCCAGTATACCGCGCGGGCGTGTGCAGTCAACTCTGGGCGAGGTGCCGCAAGACGTAATCGGCGAGCTGCTCGCAGGCGTCGACACCGCAGATATCCAGGAGGCTGCGAAACTCGCCAAAGGCGGAGACGTCGATCACGAGCGGGCCCTGACGCGTTTCGATCAGCTCGACATACGTCAGGTCGAGGTCGAAGAGGGATTGGGCGTGTCGCGCCAGCTCGACCAACTCGTCGCTCGGCGCGCACCGCTGGTACTTGCGGGAGATGCGCCGCTCGTTCGGGTCGTGGACGCGGGAGTACGCGCCGAGATACTCGCCGCCGAGGAAGGCGATACAGATGTCGCTGCCCGATACCTCGACGCGCTGCTGCACGTAGAGGATCGGATTACCGAGATCCTTGAACGCTTCGATGTCGTCGAGGGCGTCCTCGGTGTCGTAGACCAGGCGGATTCCGCGCCCCTTCGACGAGAGCAGCGGCTTGAGAAAGGCCGCCCCGAACTGCCGCACCGCCGACACCGCCTCGAGGACGTCTTCGGTGATCAGGGTCGCGGGCATCGGCACGTCGTTCGAACGCAAAACGGACGAACAGCTGAGGCGATCGAGGGCGCGGCGAATGGCCGCAGGGGCCGAGAACATCGGCACACCTCGCGGTGTCAGGAATTCGAGCAGGTCGAGGCGGTAGCCGAGGTTTGGCGAGTACGCCGCGCCGACCTTCTTCAGCACGAGGGCGTCGAGCTCACTGAGGTCCAACCCTCGCGCGGTGACGCGCTGCTTTTCGAGGTCGAGAACGACCTCTTCCATGTCGATCAGAATCCGCGTCCCCGTTCGTCGCTCAAATGCCTTCGCCAGACGCTCCGAGGACCAACCGCCCGCCGTCCCGATCACACCGATTCGTCTCATCTCTCCACCTTCGCGCCGCCCTCGTCGTGCGCGGCGATTGCGCCCCCGAACACCTCGTTCCACGCCCGCAGGACCTCTGCGACGCTCCAGGCCTGAGCGATGCAGCCCCGCGGCGAGTGGGGAGAGTCCCCATCGAAGATCTCCGAGATCGTACCGAGCCCGGCGTCGGTCATGTGCCGCGCCATCGACTCGAGCATCCCTCGCGCCGTCGCCGCGTCGCGATAGACGCGGTAGTGGGCGCTGACGAAGGGACCGATCAGCCAACCCCAGACCGTACCCTGATGGTAGGCCGCGTCGCGTACGTGCGGCGGGCCACTGTACTGCCCCTGATACTCGGCATGGTCGCTCGAGAGGGTGCGCATCCCGTGGCTGGTCAGCAGCTTGCGCGCGCAGTGTTCGACGATCGAGCGTTGCTGCGCCTTGTGCAGCGGGCTATGGGCGAGCGAGACGGCGAGGAGCTGGTTCGGACGCAGCGTCGCGTCGGGGCCGTCCTTGCCGTCGAGCACATCGTAGCAATAGCCCAATTTTCCGTTCCAGAAGCGCTGGAAGCCGGTGCGCGCCTGCTGCGCCAGCTTCTCGTAGGGCTCGGGGGCGCGCCCCGTGTGGGCGGCAAAGCGCGCCATCGTCACCAGCGCATTGTACCACAACGCGTTGACCTCAACGGGTTTGCCCGTGCGCGGCGTGACGACCCAGTCGCCGACTTTGGCGTCCATCCAGGTCAACTGCGCCCCCGCCTCGCCCGCGTGGAGCAGACCGTCCTCGGTGCGGTGGATCGAGTAGCGCGTTCCCTTGCAATGCCAGTCGATGATCGACTCGAGCACGCCGAAGAGATCGTCGACCAACGTGTAGTCGTGCGCCTGGCGCGCATAGGCGTCGATCGCCTGGAAATACCAGAGCGTGGCGTCGACCGTGTTGTATTGCGGCGCTTCTCCATTGTCGGGGAAGCGGTTGGGCAGCATCCCCTGGTCGACGAAGTCGGCGTAGGTCTGGAGGATCTCGCGGGCCGTATCGAGGTCGCCCGTGGCCAGGGTCAGGCCGGGCAAGCTCAGCATCGTGTCGCGCCCCCAATCGGTGAACCAGGGGTAGCCAGCGATCACCGTCGAGCCCTGCGGCGCGTTGGCACGCGGCCGCTTGACGACGAACTGCCGCGCGGCGAGTCGCAGCTGCTGAATCCACGGTGGGCTCGCGCTGCTGCCGTTCGGCCCCGCGAGCTCTTGCTCGCGCTCGTGGTGCTCGCGGTAGAGAGCCGGCCCGTCGAGGGAGGTGTCCGGAGTGGTGGAGAGGGCGATCGTCAAGCTCTGCCCCCGCTCGAGCACGTCGCGGAAGCGGGCGACGCAGAGGTGGTCCTCCAGCGCCTCGAGCCCGCGTTCTGCCTCGCGATCGAGGAAGTAGTTGCGGTACCAGTCGCGCTGTTCGGTGCGGTCGCCGTGGCTGCTCGCGAGATAGAACGGCGTCGCCTGGTCGTGGGCGACGACGCGGAAACCGGCGTCGATCGGGTCGACGAAGAAGGGTGCCAGCCGATTCTCGCCGAGGTTGTGGTAGCCGCGGTAGTTGACGAGCGCCCGGCAATCGAGGAGCACGGGAGCGAGGCCCCGCGCGAGCGTGTAGATCACGATCGTCGTGTTCTCCCCGCGGGGCATGAAGATTCGACGCTCGAGGAGGGCGTCACCAAAGGCGTACGTCCAGACCGGCGTCGTGCCTTCGAGGTGGAAGCGCTCGATCCGCAGCTGTCCCTTGGGCTCGATCGAGCCGTCAGACCAGCGGTTGCAGCCGAGATCGTAGGATTCGCCGACGTACATCGCCGTCTCGTCGAGCTTGGTGACGAGCAGCGTGCGTTCGACAGGCGGGCGCAGAGCGGCGATCAAGAAGCCGTGATAGCGGCGCGTCAGGCTCCCGGCGATCGTCCCCGAGGCGAAACCGCCGATCCCGTTGGTCACCAACCACTCCCGGCGCTCGGCGCTCGCGAGGTCTCCGCAAATATGTCGGCCAAACTCGATCATCGTCAATCACGCTTTATCGCACGACGGGGATAGCGTTGCAATAGCGACGCGACCAGAGCGGTCCAGCCCGTCTGGTGGCTCGCCCCGACGCCGCTGCCGTCGTCGCCGTGGAAGTACTCGTAGAAAAGCAGGCGATCGCTCCACTCCTCCCCCGCAAAGAGCGGATGAGGGCCGAGAACGGGGCGTCGCCCGCTCTCGTCTGCGCGGTAGAAGATCTGGCAGAGCCGATCCGAGAGGTCGGCGGCGATCTCCTTGAGGGTTCGTTGCGCCCCGCTGCCCTGGGGATACTCCACCGTCAAGGCGTCGCCGTAGTAGTGGTCGTACATCTCGAGTGCCTCGACGAAGAGGTAGTTGAGCGGAAACCAGATCGGCCCGCGCCAGTTCGAGTTGCCACCGAAGAGCGACGAGCTCGACTCGGCGGGCTCATAGCGCACGACGTGCTCGTCGCCGTTGACGCTGAAACGATAGGGGTTCGCCTCGTGCTCTTTGGAGAGGGCGCGAATGCCGTAGGGCGAGAGGAACTCGTCCTCGTTGAACATCCTTCGGAAGATCCGCAAGAGCTTCTCCTCCGGGGCGAGGGCGAGCAGCAGCCGCCCCTCCTGGCCCGGGCGGGTCAACGAGGCGATGCGCTCGACGAGCTGCGGTCGATAGCGGATGAACCACTGCATACGCCGCTTGAAGCGGGGCAAGCGCTCGAGGGTCTCGGCTTCGATCGGCAAGACGGCGATCAGCGGGATCAAGCCGACGAGCGAGCGGATCTTGACGGGCGTCGTCGAGCCGTTGTGGTGCAGAATATCGTAGAAGAAACCGTCGGTCTCGTCCCAGAGCGAGTCACCGCGCCCGAGTTTGGTGTAGAAGGCGTCGGCGATATAGATGAAGTGCTCGAAGAACTTCGTCGCGACGTCTTCGTAGGCGGGCCGCTCGTGGGCGAGCTCGAGAGCGATCGCCAACAGCTGCAGGCAGTAGATCGCCATCCACGCCGTTCCGTCGGCCTGATGCAGATGACCGCCCGTCGGC
>JAGQJP010000319.1 GCA_020430585.1 Myxococcales bacterium
AGAGCCTGTTGCACTACCATTTCCAATCGAAAGAGCACATCTTCATCGAGCTGCAGATCAATCTCTACAACCGCATCTCCGACGAGATCGCGGCGATCATTTCGAGTCACGGGACGACGACCGAGAAGAGCCTGCGCCTACTCGACGAGATCTATCGGGTCGTGACCCAAAAGGACGACCTGGCGATGCACGTCGAGATCTGGTCGCGCTCCTTCAGCTCGCCGAAGTTGCGGCGTCACCTCTTGCAATTTCGCGAGTTTCTGCGCTCGGTCTTTATCCGCCTGCTCGAAGCGTTGTTGGGCGATCACGTCCACAAGCTCCCCGTCAGCATCGAGACGGCGGCGGATCTGGCGCTCTACATTCTGACGGGGTTCAAGTTTCACGCCGGCTTCGAGGAGGACATGGAACGCGTACACCGCGCCTATGCCGACCTGACGACGATCGTGATGCAGATATTGCAACCGGTAGAGCTCTAACCGCGCTCGCTCAGGCAGCAGCGAGGAGGAACGATGGCGATCCAGACGATTCCGATCAACCCGGCCTTTGCTCGACTCCACAAGAGCGTCGAGTCGCATTTCAATCGCGTCGTCCGCGGCGTCGACAAGGCGCTCGGTCGCGTCGGGCTCGGCGGACGAAAGGCGCCATACGACGACGAGCGCTACACCTTCGAGGGCGGAGAGCGCGGCGCGCTGCGCAAGAAGCACTACGACAAGAGCTTGCGCCTGCTCTGGAAGGCCGAAATGAACGCGCCGTACCTCGATTTCCGCGACGCCACCAAAGACGAGAAGAAGCTCGAGCAGCTCGCCGAGAAAGAGCTCTCCTCCGACGAGCGTCGGGAACGCAAACGGATGTCGACCGACGAGTTCCGCCGCGTCCTCGAAGAGAACTACACGCCGCGCCAGCGCCAGGCGTTGGTGAGCATCCTGTCGGCGATCGGCCACGGCGAAGCCTACGCCTGGATGGTCTCGAACGAGCTGTTGGGCGAAGTAAAGGGCACGGGCGGCCGCGCGGCGCTGACGATGCAGGTCCTCGAAGAGGCGAAGCACTTCGTCGTGATGCGCGAGCTGTTGCGCTCCTTCGAGCTCGAGATTCCCCGTCTCTCGGGCTGGGAGTACGTGTTGCTCGAGCAGATCCTCAAGGCCGAAGGGCTCGAGAAGTTCTTCGGGATGAACGTCGTCGTCGAGGGGATCGCCCTGTCGATCTTCGGTCTTTTGGCGAGCTACCCAGGGATGGAGATTCTGCGCCTGTTTCACCTCGACGAGTCGCGCCATACGGCGCTGCCGATCAACTATCTCAAAGAGTTTCCGCTCTCGAGCTGGAAGCAGCACAGCCCCTTCACCCGGCTCTACCGCTTCCACATGGTGGCGCCGATCATCCCCTTCCTGTTCTACATGGAGGACGATCTCGCGGCGCTCGGGATCGACGCCTTCGAGTTCGGCGGCTCGGTGATCCGCAAGCTGCTGCACCTCGCCGAGCGCGCCGGCTTCTACCTGCCGATGCCGGCGACGTTCTACCTCAAGCTCTTCGATGTGATCTTCAACCTCTACTGCTACATCTCGCGGGAGAATCACAGCTACCGCGCCTTCTCGTCGTCCGAGACGACCCTCGGTGAGCACGAGCGCGCCGTCGAGAACGAAGTCTTCGCCGCCGCCTAGCCGCGTTCCGATCGATCCGATCGCGTTCCTTTGAAGGTCGAAGGGCCGGGGTCGCCGAAGGGCTCGTCGCGCTCGCGCACCGCCTGTCGGAATCCGACCTCGGTCGCGCGCTGTTGAAAGGCGTAGCCCTCTTTGGTGTGGCGCGCGATTCCATCGAACACCGTGCCGAGGACCTGCGTCGGCCCGAGCATCGCCAGCATCGACTGGTTGACGAGCAGCTTGTGCATGATCAGCTGGTTCAGCGGCATCCGCGCGATCCGTTGAAGGAGGCTCTCGAAGCGCTCGTCGAGCGCGGTGGCGGGAGCGCACTCGCAGGCCAGCCCCCACTCATAGGCCTCGCGCCCGCTGAGGCAGTCACCCGTGAGCAACAGCCGCTTGGCGCGCTCGAAGCCGATTCGCAAGGCCCAGAGCATCGTCGTCGGCGTGCCCCAGACCCGCGCGGGCGGATAGCCGATCTTCGCCTCCTCGGCGATCACCAACAGGTCGGAACAGAGGGCCAGATCGGTCCCCCCGCCAACGCAGAAGCCGTGGACTTTACAGACGACGGGCTTATCCGAGTGGAACAGGCTCATGAACGAGCGCACATTGCGGCTCATCATTTGGTAGTCCAGCATCGAGTCCCAGACGCCGCTCGGCTCGTGGTTGCGGGCGACGACCCGCGGATCGAGCGGCGAGCCGGCGGGTGCGCCGCTCTCGAGGTCGTCTCGCGCCGTCGACGCCGCGCGGCCCGGATCAGCGGTAGCCGCCTTGGCGCGCCGCGCCGCATCGGTGAGGTCCTCGGTGTCGGCGAGACCGAGGAGCTCTTCGGCGCTCGCTTTTAGGTCATATCCGCCGCAGAAGCCCTTCCCCGCCCCGCTCAGCGCGATCACGTGGACCGCGGGATCGAGATTGGCTTGTTCGACGCAACGAACGAGATCGGCGATCAGCGGCGGGACCAAGCCATTCCCGCGCTCGGGGCGGTTGAGGGTGATCCGGGCGACCCGCCCGTCGGTCTGGTACAGCATCGTAGTCGACTCCATCTGACACTCCTGATCGTGGCGATTGCTCCCGGCGGCCTGGCACGCTTTCGATTATTGGCTCTGACGACGGAGATCACAACCCGAAATCGGCCCTCGCCCAAACGCCCGTTCCCGCGCTGGCTCGTTGACCGTAGGGACCCGGCTCGGATATAATCGAGCGGCCATTATGGAATCGGAGCGAGGCATATGCCCGCAGTGTGAACTGCCGGGCTCGGTGGGAGACCCGTGCAGCGAGCGGGCCTGCGCGCTGCGCCACGTCCACTGCATTCCCGCCCTGTACCACGACGAGATTCGCAAGCAACCCCACGAGTTCCGCGACCCGCAGATCGGGCTGGTGATCGATTCGCACCTGATCGTCGGCAAGCTCGGCGAAGGAGGCTTCGGCTCGGTCTACTTGGTTCTCCAGCTGCCGATCATGATGAAGGCGGCGCTCAAGCTGATGAACCTGAAGCTGAGCAAAGATCCGGTCGTGATCCAGAAGCTGATCAAGAAGTTCGAGACCGAGGCGCGCAGCCTGGCTCAGCTCGATCACCCGAACATCGTCCGGCTCGTGCGCTACGGCCATCTGCACGACCGCCCCTATCTGGTGATGGAATACGTCGCGAACGCGCGCAGCCTGCGCGACGAGGTGCTGCATCGGATCGCCGAGGGGCGCGGCTTCGATCTCGAGACGCTGGGCGCGCTGCTCGATCAGGTGCTCAGCGCGCTGCAACGTGCCCACGCGCTGCAGATCGTGCACCGCGACATCAAGCCCGACAACATCATGCTCCAGCGCGTGGACGAGCGCTTCTTCGTGCGCGTCTTGGACTTCGGGCTCTCGAAATTCACCGCCGAGAGCGAGCTGACGAGCATCATTGCGGGCACGCCCGTCTACATGGCGCCCGAACAGATCGTCCAGCGAAATCTCGGGCCATGGACCGATCTCTACGCCGTCGCCGCGATGACCTTCGAGCTGTTGACGGGGAAACGCCCCTTCACGGGGGCGACGAGTCAGGAGATCTACCAGAAAAAACTCGACGTTCGCTACGACCCCTGCACCATGCTGCCCACCCAGTACCGGATTCCGCGGCTGGTCGAGTTCTTCTCGAAGTCGATGGCCCAAAAACCGGAGCTCCGCTTCCAGGACGTCCCCTCGTTCCGCTCGGCGCTTCAATCGATCTTCAGCGAGCTCGCCGAGCGCGAGCAGCCGCTCGAGCCCGCCACGGATCTCGGTGAGCTCAACTCCCAGGAGGATAGCGGCTCGAGCGACACCGGTGTCGCCCAGACGACGCCCGGCCACCCCGGCGCACGAGCCGAGGTCAGAGTCGACGAGGCGACGCCCTCGCCGTCGATGTCCGGGCTCCCCCAGTTGGCGGCGCGCCCTGCCCGTTCGCGCAGCGTCGAGCTGGCCAAGCCGTTATCCTCCAACGTCCCGACGAGCGCAGACGCGACGACGAGCGTCTCCACCGAAATCTCGGGGGGCGCTCCGACCCGAGCG
>JAGQJP010000320.1 GCA_020430585.1 Myxococcales bacterium
CTCGTCGGTCAGCGCATACTCCCACGACGGTACGACCGGAACGGTGACGATAGTCTCCAAGCGGATCTTCGAGGTCGGTTTCACCCACTCCGAGCTGGTCCCCCTGATCGGTGGGCGGCGTCTGTTTCTGACGATCCAACCGACGGGCAGCGGGAAACCGGCCTACTATGCGATGATCGAGCTACAGCCTCGCTTCACGCGCTTCGCCGGCTCGAGCTCGATCTTCATCTACAGCTGGATCGACCCTGTGATGGACGGTTTCGACCTCGTCTTCCGCGGGCGCGTGAAGACGCCGCGCGGCGTGACGATGCGGGGCGCCTTCAACGACGACGACTCCGAGCCGGCTCAGACGCAAGAGGGCGAGACCCGCTGGCGCTATGACTGGATTCCCGCCGCCTTGCCCTACTCTGGCGATCCCGTCGAAGACGCGATTCGCTTTGGCGGTGTCGACGCCGATGGCGCCTCGCTTCAGAAATCGGCGAGCATCGAGATCATGCTGAGACGCGTCTCGTTCACCAACTATCGCACCCCTTTTCTGCTCTGGCCTGCGCCTGTTTGCGCCGACGCCGTCTTGAGCTGCCTGCAAGCGCTCGAGAGCTGGCCGTCGGACACCGAAGGCTGCGGCACGGCCCGTCAAGTCACGCCCTGCCTGGCGCAGATGCCACAACCCCCGACGCCTCCGATCGTCACCAAAGAGCACTTCGCCGGCGATTTGCGGAAGGCGATTATCGCTTACTACGGTGAGCACGAGAGCGACATCCTCGCCTCGGGCGGCAACACGCGCCCGCAGGCGCTGCTCTCGGTCGACACGCAGAGGATCGACGTCGTCGTCGACCCCGACGAGAACGCCCTGGGATACGACCTCGCGACGCATCTCGTCTATCGCCACCCCGATGTCGTGTTTCCTGGTTCGGACATCGTCTGGTTCGGCGTCTACCGCAAATCCGACGGAGGATTGGTCGAGCTCGGCCCCTTCAACTGAGACGCCCTCGCCCGCCGTTTAGTGGCATCTCCGACCCCGCCTGTGATATATAAGCTCTCGTGTCGTCCAACCGACATTGGAGGTCTGCGATGAGGTCACGACGTTGTCAAACGGCGTTCACAGGGGCGCTCGCGGCGCTTCTGGCGCTGCTCGTCGGCTGCGGCTCGTCGAGCACGAACAAGCAACCACCGGCCCCTCAAATCACGGGAGTGATGGGAAAGGTCACGGATCAGCGAGGAGAGCCTCTCGCCGGCGTCACCGTGTCAGGGGGCGGCGCGACGACGACGACGGATGCGCAGGGTAAATTCATCCTGAGCGCGCCCGCCGGGCCGAGCACCGTCGTCACGTTGAGCAAGGTCGGCTATCTGCCGAATCAGAAGCGCGTCGACGTCCAAGACGGGACCGCCACGGCGATCAAGGTCCGACTGATGACCGAGGAGCCCAAACAGAGCCTCGACGCTGACCAAGGGGGAACGGTGACGACGGGGACCGGAGCGACGCTGATCGCCGGGCCCGGCGTGCTCGTCGATCCGGATGGCAATCCGGTGACCGGCACCGTCGACGTCCATTTGACCACCTTCGACGTCAGCGACTCGAACACGCTCGACACGATCCCGAATTTCGTCGCGCTCGAAGGCACCGACGAGGTGATGTTGCAGAGCATGGGGCTGATCGACGTGACCCTGCGGCAGAACGGCAACGTGCTGCAGGTCAAAGACGGTGCGACGGTGACGATCCGCCTGCCCGTCGCCTCGAATGTCAGCGACCCACCGGCGACGATCGATCTCTGGTCGTTCGACGACGCGACCGGTCGCTGGGTCAACGAGGGGACGGCGACATTGAGTCCCGACAAGACGACCTACGAGGCGACGATCTCCCATTTCTCGCGCTGGAACTGCGATCAGGTCTACACCACGACCTGCATTCGCGGCGTCGTCAAGGTCAGTACGGGCGACGTGTTGCCCGGCGCTTTCGTCACCGGAACGGGGATCAACTACAACGGTACGAGCCAGACGACGGCCGACGAGAACGGGAAGTTCTGCCTGCCGGTGCGGCTGAAGTCGCAGGTGCTGGTGACGGCGATCCATCCCGAAGGCGGCGGCGCGCAAAAAGAGGTCGAAACACCCGACGTGCCCCTCAGCCTGCCCGAAGCGTGTCTGAAGGAGCAGTGCAAGGACACCGGTGAGTACGTGATTCAGATCGGCACGCTCACTGGGCCCAACGGTGATGTCGACTGTTCGAAGCTCAGCTTGCCCCTCGCCGGGACCTGCGCCGCATCGCTGATCGAGGCGTTTCAATGTTGGCAGCCGGTGGGCAAGTGCCACATCACGACCGGTGGCATCACCTGGGACAACGGTTCGAAGCTCGTCACCTCGACCGACGGCACGACGTCGCTGCGCTCAGGCTCCGACGAGCTCTGCGCGACGATGTCGTTGGTCGATTCCGATCACGTGAAGTACGAGATCCCAAACGGGCCGAGCTATGTCGTCCAATTTGGCAGCGACACCAACTCGGACACGGTCATCGTCTGTCCCGACGGCAGCAAGGTCACACTGAGCGCCGCGGACCAGGCCGCCTTCGAGGCCTGCAGTGGGAACCCGAAGTCCTCCTCTTCGGTCTGCGAAAACGACATCGCCAGCGGCTGCAAGAGCACCAGCGAGTGTAGCGGCGCCTTGATTTGTTGCAACTTTCCGCAGCAGGGAATCTCTGTCTGCCTGCCCGCGACGGCCTGCCCCAACTGAGCGCACCTCGATCCAGGCCTTGTAATTTGGAAAACACGCCCTAGAATGGTGGGGTGTGAATGGTCGTTCAATCGACTGGATATGCGATGACGAACCCGAACCAATGGACCGACCCGCTCCCCGTGACGTCGATTCGCCTCGAGGGGATCGAGCGCGCGCTGATTCTGTCGGATCTGCACCTCGGCGACGGTACGTCGGCGGATCCCTTCGGCGCGAAGGACGCGGCGCTCCTCGAGCTGTTGGAGCGAGAGGCGACGCGGAGCGAGATCGTGGTCATCGCCGGCGATGTGATGGACTGCTTCTCGCGCCGTCGCTATCGACGGATTCCCACGGCCCACCCCGAGCTCGTCGCTCGTCTGCGTCAGCTCGCCGCCGAGCATCGACTCTATGGCGTCTGGGGTAATCACGACAAGGCGGTCGTGCTCTTCGACCTCTTGCCCGAAGCGCGCTTCGCCGACGCGATCTTCCTCGGTGAGCGTACGCTCGTGATCCACGGCCACCAGTGCGACTTCCACTTCGAGACGATGGCGCCGGGCGTCGGGCCGACGCCGATCATGAACTTTCACGGTCGCCTCGAGGCCTGGCTCAAACAGCCCGTGCGGCTTCCGTTCCAGCGCTACGACAATCGGGTCAACAACGTCGTGCACTTCGGCTTCTACTGGCTGATGCGGATGCGGCTCTACAGCGCGCTCGGTCATTTGCGGCGCGGCAACGAAGCGCCGGCGCGACGTTGGCTCGAGGCGGACAACTTCTGGGCTCGCGGTCAGTACAACGACCTCGGTGAGTTGATGCTCTCCTCGTGGCTCTTTTTGGCGAGCCATCCCCTCGGCGCGCAGCTCGACACCGTCGTGATGGGGCACTCGCACGTTCCGGGCCACGTCCGCTTCAGCGACGACGTGCGTCCGAATCTGCAGATCGACGCGCGCTTCGACCACTACCTGCGCCACCGCAGCAAGTTTCCGCCGTTTCGGCTGTTGCTGCGGCGCTTCGAGCGCTTCCTCGAACAGATGGCCGAGCTCGAGCCCGCGCTCCCCGACGTTCCCTCCCGCGGGAGCTACCTCAACCTCGGCTCCTGGGTTCACGAGGCCTCGACCTACGCGATCTACGAGAGAGGCGCGCTGCGGCTCCACGACTGGGCGAACGGCGATCGCCTCTGCGCCGACGAGAACTATCGCCTCGTTACGGGTCGCGAACCCCTGCCGGGGACTGCCGAGTGGTTCCGTCGCTACACCCGCGGCCTCGCCCGCTATGACGCCGAGGCGATCCGCGAGGATCTCGTCCATCGCCTGGCGCGCTCCGCCGTCCGCGAGGCTTGACCGGCCTACGGATCGCGACGGTGGTTGACCTGGGCCCGCCCGATTCGGTATCGTCAGCCAATCAGATCGACGACACGACTCACCCACGCAGCGTTTGCCCTGCGCGAAAGAAAGGACGCGACGCGCGATGATATTTTACGAATTTCGGCAGCAATTGCCCGACATCGACCCCGAGGAGACCCGCGACTGGCTCGACTCGCTCGACGAGGTCGTCGGTCGCAACGGCAAGAATCGAGCGGAGTTTCTGATCTATCAACTGCTCAAGCGCGCCTCTACGCAGAAGCTCGACCTTCCGCCAACGATTCAGACGCCCTACATCAACACGATCGGACCGACCCAGGAGCCCTGGTTTCCCGGCGACGAGGAGATGGAGCGGCGAATTCGTCGGCTCGTCCGTTGGAATGCGGTGGCGATGGTGGTGCGCGCCAACC
>JAGQJP010000032.1 GCA_020430585.1 Myxococcales bacterium
CCTCCGAGACCGGATCGCCGCCGCGGGTTTGCGTGTCGACTACGCGGACGTCGTCTCACCCGAGACGCTGCTGCGCCCCGATCGCGTCGACGCGAACAGCCGCGCGTGCGTCGCCGCCTATTGCGGCACGACGAGGTTGATCGACAACATCGTCCTCCTCTGATATCCTCGGTCTGAACTCCACGACGACCAGAGACAGCGGCCGACAGACGGCGCTACGAAAAAAATGTCATAGTCTGAACTTTTTTCGTAGTCGCGAGGGATTCGCGCTTTCGGTGATGACGCGCGGGACGACGCCGGCTGCTGCCCGTGACCCACGCTGACGGGCTTGGCGCGCGGCACATCTCTTGCAGTGTTCGCCAAGGGATACGCTTTGCTCGGAGGACACAATGGGTCGACATCGGTTGCGTCGATTTGCCTTTTCCCTCGCCTGTCTTGCGCTCGTGGTCGCCTCGGGCAGCGTGGCACACTCGCAAACGCTCCAGACGTTGCTCGACGAGGGCTTCGAATCCGGGGTGACCTGGACGGTCGTGAACCAGAACAGCTGCACGAGCTGCACGCTGAGCGACGTCCAGTGGCGCCAGGGCACGCGATTCATGAGCAGCGGTAGCAAGTCGCTCTACTTCGGCGACTCCGGCGAAATCGACTACGACCTCCCGGGCACGGCAAAAGGGCACGTAACGAGCCCTTCGATCACGATCCCCAGCGACGCGTTGAACCCGTCGCTGACCTTCGCCTATCGCAAGCTCACGGAAGGCTCGACCTATTGGGACG
The DNA here is from genome assembly GCA_020430585.1 of Myxococcales bacterium. Classification (GTDB taxonomy): domain Bacteria; phylum Myxococcota_A; class UBA9042; order JAGQJP01; family JAGQJP01; genus JAGQJP01. Next base: position 775 of record JAGQJP010000032.1, read on the forward strand.
AGGCGCGCGTCCAGATCCTCGACTCGTCGATGAACGTCCTCGACTCGCAGTTCCTCCCGGACAAGACGACCAATCCGCTCACCGAGGTCCTCATCGATCTGTCGCCCTATGCCGGGCAGACGATCTACATTCGATTCACCTTCGACACCAAGGATTCGGTGTGGAACTCGTGCTACTCGAGCGGTTGCTACTGGGGAATCTGGCTGGACGATATCCGAGTGGAGTACTACCAGCCCGAGCCGCCGCCCGATGAGACGGGCAACCCCCTGTGTCGGCCCGTCGAGCCGGTGATTCTCGTGATGCTCGACGCGTCGGGCTCGATGGACACGGCGATCGACATACCGAAAGGGACGATCACCACGAAAGACGCGATCGACCTCACCTCGTCGTTGTCAACGACTTCGATCTCGCTCTCCTTCAGGGTTTGGATGAAGGGACAAGATTCGAGCTGGCGCGACATCTTGACGGTCTACGCGATCGACACCTCGACAGCGACGAAGACCTGGCTCTGGGATTCTCGACAATCGCCCGTCTATGACAACGACACCGAGGGCAGCTGGTCGCTCGTCACGATCGATCTCAAAGCCGCGGGCTTCCGCAACAAGAACATCAAGCTCGAGTTCACCTTCGACGCGGCCTCCACGGGCTCGAACTCCTACGAGGGGGTCTACCTCGACTCGATCTCCGTCACCATCGGCACGACGTCGAAATTCAGTGAGGGCTTCGAGTCGAACACCGACCAATGGGTGATCGATACCTACGGCCTCGAGGACGTCTTCTGGCAACGCGAGACCTATCGCAAATACGCCGGGAGCTGGAGCCTCTACTTCGGCAACCCGAGCATCCGCATGTTCCGCACCAAGACGAAGTGGGAGATCGCCAAAGCGGCGCTGATCCAGATGGTCGGCGACAACAAAGACCGCGTGAAGTTCGCCCTGGCGAGCTTCGCCAACAACGGCTCCTGCGGCGTCGACGCGACCTACGACGTGAGCCTCGGCGGCGACGAGATCGACTTCCAGACCGCCCTCAATGGCCTTTCGCCATACTCGAACACGCCGATCGCGACGGCGATCGAGACGGGGACGACGCTGTTGAGCAACACGGTCTCGCCGACGGTCTATACGGGCGTGGTCAGCGAGATGAGCTGCTTGAGCCAAGACCTGATGTATACGTATTTTCAGCAGAAGTGTGGCCAGCTGGGCTACAAGTTCAAGAAGTACACCCTCTCGGCGAGCTGCTCGGGCGGAAAGTACTACAACGTCTGGTACGAGTGCGGACCCAACACGAACCAGCGCCCGTTCCTCCTGCTGATCACCGACGGGTACGAGACCTGTCGCACGAACCAGGACGTCCTCGACGCGATGACCTACGCGGCGGCGGCGGGGATCAAGTCCTTCGTCCTCGGGTTCGGGGGCGAGACCGACGAAGACCTGATGAACCAGCTGGCGGTGATCGGGGGCTTCGTCAACCCCGACGGCGGCGACACGAAGTTCTTCAAAGCGGACAACTCCGACGGCTTGAACGATCAAATCTCGAAGATCCTGACGCTCTCCACGCAACCTGAGATCTGCGACCTGATCGACAACGACTGTGACGGTGTGATCGACAACGACGTCCCCTCGGAGACCTGCTTCAACATCGTCTGCGGTCGAGAGGGTACGCGCTCGTGCATTCCGGGCGGCTTGGGCTGGAGCACCTGTATCGTCGACACCGAACCCGAGAAGTGTGACGGCGTCGACAACAACTGCGACGGTCAGGTCGACGAGACCTGGAAGATCGGCACACCGACCCCCCTCGGAACGACCTGCACCGTCGGTGTCGGCGAGTGCCAAAAGTCGGGCGTCTGGGTTTGCAAGGCCGACGGCACCGGAGTCGAGTGCAGCGTCACAGCGGGTACGCCGCAGGACGAGGTCTGCGACAACAAGGACAACGACTGCGACGGCGTGATCGACAACGACGTCTATCGCTCGTGCTCCAACGTCTGCGGAACCGTGGGCAAAGAGCGCTGCGTGGCGGGATTCTACCTGGCATGCGACGCGCCGACGGTGACCAACGGCGACAAGCTGGGTCAAACCTGCACCGTCGGCGTCGGCGAGTGCCAACGCACGGGAACCTATATCTGCCAAGGCGACGCCGTCGTCTGCAGTGTCACCGCCGGCGAGCCGAGCGAAGAGATCTGCGACGGCAAGGACAACAACTGCGACGGCGAAATTGACAACGTCGAGAACAAGGGGACCACCTGCGTCGTGGGCAAGGGCATCTGCCAACGCACGGGGGTGATGGTCTGCGACCTCGATACGAAGCTGCTCAAGTGCAGCGTCACGCCGGGCACGCCCGAGACCGAGATCTGCAACGGCCTAGACGACGACTCCGACGGTACGGTCGACAACAACATTCCGGGCCTCGGCTCCACTTGCTCGAACGGAGTCGGCGCGTGCAAACGCGACGGCCACATGGTTTGCGACACCGTTGGCAAGACCCTCGTTTGCGACGCGATTCCGGGCACGCCGACGGCCGAGGTCTGCAATGGGATCGACGACGACTGTGACGGCACGGTCGACGAATCGGACCAGGCGTGTAGCAAGGACCAAAAACCCGAGTGTTGGGTGGGTGATACGCTGACCTGCAAATGCATCAAGGGCACGGGCGTCTCGGACGTCTACTATTGCCATCAAGAGTAGACCCCCACGCGCGGCCGCTCTCCTCGACTCCCGTCGGGAAACTTGAAAAGCCCAAGCCAAACGCTAGAATGTGACTAGAGCTATTGAGCACTGTGGGGCACGATGAAGCGCAAGATATGCCTGGCCGCGATGATCGCCTGGTTCGCCCTGGTCGGATTTGGCTGCGGAGGGAAAAAGAGCACCTCGACGGCCGACGCCGACGCCTCAGCCGACCAGGTCATCGACAACGATGGCGTCGTGCCCGACGGTGATCAGGTGTCAGGCGACCAAGAGAGTCCGGACGGGGTCGATGTCGGTGGAACGGACGCCGACGAAGCGGGCCCGCCGGACGGCACGGACGTCGACAATCCGGATGGCGTCGTGCCAGACACAGACGTCGAGCCGATCGACGGCGACGCCACGATCATCGACGATGGCGACGCGGCCCCACCGGAGGACGCCGATACGGCCGACCAAGAGGGTGACGCGCCGCAGGCCGACGTACCGGACACCAACGGCCCGACGAGCTGCGAGCAGACGATCGAGTGCCCCGGGCTGCAGACCTGCGACGATGGGGCGAAGATATGCGAGAACGCCAGCACCTGCGTCGACAATCAGGACTGCGTCAGCGGTTTCATCTGCTTTCAGGGCGCCTGCATCGACCTCGGCTCGGTTCCGCCGGGCAAATGCGTGGACAACAATCAGTGCGTCGGCAACGGCATCTGTAATCCCGCGACACATCAATGCGTGAACAAAGAGATCTGCAAGAGCGACAACGACTGCGCCGACGGCTACCGCTGCTTCCTCGGAGAAGCTCGCTGCGTGCAATGTTGGCTGCCGTCGCACTGTCCGAACAACATCTGCACGCAGTTCCTCGAGTGCGCCGAGCCTCCGTTCTGTTCGAGCTCCACGGTCTGCCTCGACGGCAAACTGTGCAAAGGCAAGTGCAGCAATGGACAGAGCTGCGATGGCGGGACGAAGTGCCCAGACGACAAGATGTGCCAGGCGAGCTGCGTCTTCCCCGTCAATGCCGACGACCCCTTCGAGGAGAACGATACGCAGATCGACGCCAAAGATCTCGACGTCGGTACGCACAGCGACCTGACGATCAATACAGGCGACGACGACTGGTACAAGATCACCGTGCCCGCGGACAAGTCTCTCGTCGTCTCGGTGAGCTACGACCACAGCGTGGGCGAGCTGGGGCTGACGCTCTTTACCTCGGACGGCCGGTTCACCCTCGACACGATGGATGGCGTCGCCGGCTTCGCCCTCGTCAAGGTCGGCGAGCAATCGGCGAGCGAAACCGTCTACTTGGTGCGGGTCGAGCTGCTCTTCGGCAATGTCACGAGCTACACGCTCGACGTCGCGCTGGTGGACAAGCCGTTCTGCAAGGCCGACATCCTCGACAGCGTCAAATCCAACGACAACGCGAACGACGCGACGCCGGTGAGCTCGTTCTACGACGCCCTCAATATCGAAGGATTCACTCTCGGCGACGAGTGGAAGAGCCTGACGATTTGCGGTGCCGATGAGGACTGGTACAAGCTCGAGCTCCCGAAGGGCTCGGCGCTCGTGGTGGAGACGACCTTTGCCAACAGTGGCAGGCCGGCGGAGATCGCCGTCTTCCGAAAAGGGGCGCTGACGTCTCCGCTTGGAATCCCGACCAACGCCGCGAACAACCGGCGCGTCGACCTGGCGGTCGGGGCCAGCGACACGTACTATGTGCGCATCAACAGCACCACCGGCAACCTCGTCTACGACCTGAAGATCAACTGGACCTGGAGCTGCAACGCCAATGATGACGAGCCGAACCAGACCCCCGACGACGCCAAGGCCGTGACGCTCGATACGACCAGCGGCTGCTGGGCCGGAACGTCCGCCGATTGTCGCCAGCTCTGCGAGGCCGATACCGTCGACTGGTACAGCGTGCAGGTGCCGAAGAATACACAGGTCGCCGCGAAGATCCGCTATCACGCCCGGGGAGGCTTCATCGTCCTCGACGTCGAGATCTACGACTCGGACAAGAGCACGAAGCTCGCCGGCTCGCCCGTCGTGCCCACAGGGACCGCCGTCGTCGAGCGAACGGCGCTGATCAACGACAGCGGGCCAGCGGCGAAGACGATATACATCAAGGTCCTGCGCGGCTCGTTTGGCACGCTGGCGCTCTACGACCTCGAGATCGTCACGGGCGGAGGCATCTGCACCGACGACTCACGCGAAGACGGCGACGACACCCGCAGCGGGGCAACCACGGCGAACCTGATGCCGACCGTCAACGAAGGACAGTTCTGCCAGGGCGACATCGGCGACTATTTCAAGGTCGACCTCGAGAGCGGCGACACGCTCTACGTCGATCTCTTCCATCCGAAGGCGCCGGGCGCGCTGACGCTGAATCTATATGCCCCGAACGCGCCGACGACGGCGATCCCGGGGACGACGTTCCCGCCGGTGACGGCCTTCGGTACGCGGGCGTTCATCAGCAACGTGAGCACGACCGGGACCTATCACATCGAGATCAAGGGCAGCAGCTCGACACCATACGCGCTGCACGTGACCCGGATCCCGGCGATCGGATGCGTCGGCGACGACGGGAGCGAGCCGAACGATACCGCGTCGCTGGCGACGAAGCTCGACGGCACGAACCCCTCGCCGCTGATGGAGCGGGCGGTCTGTCTAGACGTGCCGGATTGGTACGTGATCGATCTGCAAACCTCGAACAGCGCCACGGTCACCTTCGACGGCAATGTCGCCGGCAAAACGTTCGTGCCGATGCTGGTTCGGCTCTTCGTCGTCGGTGACACGATGGCGTTGGTCACCGGCAAGAACACGACGTTCCAGAACATGAGCGTGACCTTCACACTCGACAGCTCGATTGTCCTTCAGTCCGGTGCGCGGTATTATTTCCTGGTGACGGGTGAGAACGACGAGCCGACCTACTACAACGTGAGTTATTCGGTGCAATAGGAGTCTATCGATGCGAATCGTCCGCGCCACAGCCATTCTCGTCTTCGTGATGGGCTTCTCCCTCTTCCTCTCGCCGCTCGGCTGCAAGAAGACGACGTCGCTCAAAGGCATCGGCGAGAAGTGCGGCCAGAACAGCGAGTGCAAATCGGGCCTTCTCTGCATCGACTTCGCCTGCCAGTTGCCGGCGAACGATACGACCCAACCGGATTTGAGTACCCCCGAGGACACCTCGGATGCGGCGGATACGACGATCGAGGACAGCGCCGACGCCACGGCCGACGCGACGAGCGACGCGGTCGACACCGTCGACACCGTGGATTCCGACGTTGTCGCCGACGTCATCCCGGGAGACACCGCAGACACCGCAGACACGGCGGACACCGCGGACACGGTCGTCACCGGGTGCACGAAGCACGACGATTGTCCCGCCCTGCAGCTCTGCAACTTCGGCGATGGTACCTGCGTCGAGCCGACAGTCTGCTTCGGAGACGCCGATTGCCTCGGTTCACGAGTCTGCTCCGACGGCTTCTGCGACGCCAACTACGGTGGCTGCACGCAGGCCACGGAGTGCACCACCTCTGGCGGGACCTGCGATCCCGTCGCGCACCAATGTGTCGACAACAACGACAAAGACGCTTCGGGCGAGTGCAAAACCGACGACGACTGCATCGGCAGTCGCCGCTGTGTGCTCGTCGGGCAGAAGAAGCGCTGTCGCGACTGCATCGACTCGAACGATTGCCCCTTCAACGCCACGTGCAACGCCAACTTCTGCGAGAGTTTCCAGTACCCGGCGATCGCCGCCGACGACTGCGAGACGAACAACACACCGCAGACGGCCAAGCTCGTCGACAGCGAGTGCAACCTGAGCAGCGACAAGACGATCGACGCGACCGACGAGGACTGGTACAAGGTCGTCGTACAGCCGGGTGAGACGCTGCTCGTGCGAATCAACTACGACAACAGCAACGGTCGCGTGCGACTCGAGCTGACCAACGAAAGTGGGCAGTTCGTCTACGACCGTGTGACCCAGGCGTACCGTTGGTCGGCTGCGGCATACCACCTGCCCTCCAGCGCCGCGGCGCCCGAGACGGTGCTGATCCACGTCAAGTTGACCTCCGGCTACGTGCCGAAGTACACGCTGTCGTACCAACGCCATCCCAAGAAGTTCTGCCGCAACGACTCGCTCGAAGGCAAGGGTGGCAACGACACGCCCGGGACATCGACGGGGATCGCCGCCGAAGAGACGTCACTGCTTTTCGGTGGGCTCCAGATCTGCCCGGGAGACGTCGACTACTACGTGTTCGGGGTCTCGGACGACGGCAAGGACCTGACGATCTCGATTCCGACCAACGGTCGCGGGCGCATTCGTGCACAGCTGCTCGACAGCGCGCAGAAAGTGATCGCCGAGACGGTCGGCGACGGCACGCTGCAGATCATCAAGCCGCTGTTGACCAAGGGACTCTACTACCTTCGCATTCGCGGTGTCGACGCCCAGGGCGTCGATGACGACAGCGTGGAGACGATCTACGGGATCGACATCACGTTGAAGACGCAGGCCTGCATCGACTGGCTCGAGACCGATGGCGGCAACAACACGCTGTTGAAGGCGACGGGCGTCACCCAGAAGGAATTCAAGTTCGTCGACCTGCGGATCTGCGCCTTCGACGAGGACTGGCTGACGTACGTGATCGACCAGAACCGCGGGCTCGAGCTGCTGTTGACCTACAACTTCGTGACCGCCAACAGCGTGCCGTTGAGCGTCGAGATCTACGACGAGAACGAGACCAAGACGCTGACCTGCACCGTGGGCGGGACGCAGGATTCGGGCTGCACGATCACCGACGATCCGAACAACGCGGCGATCAAGCAGATCAAGATCACCCTCACGGGAAGCACGGTCAGCTCGACCCGGGTCTACGTCCGCATCGCGCGCACCGACAACAGCACCGACACCGTGAACTACGAGCTGAAATTCACGCCGAACTTCACCGTGCAGTGCGTCGACGACAGCCTCGAAGACGACGACACGCGACAGACGGCGACGACCCTCACCGTTCCCCAAGACAGCTGGGAGTCGCTGACGCCCGAACGGGTCTATTGCACGAGCGACGCCGCGGACTGGAAGAAGATCGATCTGGAAGCGGGGGACGTCCTCTCGGTCGATCTGGTGCATTTCATCTCGTCGACGCTGCCCGAGCCACTCTCGATCACGCTCTACGACAAAGACGGCAACCCCGTCGCCAATGGTCTGCGTGAGAATCCGCTGAGCGGCTTCCCGGCGACGCTGGGCTACGGCTTCTCGTCCTGGCTCGACAGCGGTTCGAGCACGATCACCCAAACCGGGACCTACTACCTCGAGATCAAACCGAAAGATCCCGGGAAGAAGAAGGACACGACCTACAAGCTGACGACCCACGTGGTCAAGAACACCGATCTGCCTTGCGGATCGACGAATGCCGCAGACGGCGAACCGAACAACACTCCGCTCAACGCGCGCACGATTTCGAGCGGCGTCAAGTACACCAGCCTCTCCCTTTGCAAGAACAACCCGGACTGGTTCGTTTCGACGATTGCGGTGCCGAAGGTCGACATCACGCTGACCTTCGATACGGCGGTGAGCAACGTCGAGGTGCTGATTCTCACGCCCACGCTCGATGTTCTCAAAACGCAGACGTTGACCGGAGAAACCACCTTCACCTTTACCACGAGCGCCGAGGGCACCTACTTCATCGGCGTGCGACCGAAGGCCGGCTACAACTCGACAATCGGATACTCCCTCGAGCTCGCGCCGCGTTGATGCTCGTCTCAGCTGTCGCTGGCGAGGCCGACGACGTCGAGGTATAGCTCTTCCAAGGACGAGCCGCGTTGGCGGTTCTCGGCGAGCTCGGCGCGGGTGAAGATGCGGGCGACGCGACCCTCGTGCTGCAGAGCGACGCGATCGCAGACGCGCTCGACCATGTCGAGGATGTGGGAGACGAGGATGATCGACGCGCCCTGCTCGCGCTTGGCGAGCTCGAGGCGGTCTTTGACGACGCGCGCCGATTGCGGGTCGAGGCCGTTGAGCGACTCGTCGAGGATCAACAGCGGCGGCGAACCGACGAGGGCGGCGCAGATCGCCAGCTTGCGCGCCATCCCCTCGGAGTATTCGCGGGTCAGGCGGTCCTTGGCCTCCCAGATGTAGAGCGACTCCATCAGCTGGCGGATCTCGGCGTCGCCGTCGCCCTCGACGCCCTTGATGTCGGCGACGAAGCGCAAGAACTCGTAGCCCGTGAGGTAGGGGAAGAGGTGCAGCTCTTGCGGCACATAGCCCAGCACGCGCTTCGAGGCGAGGGAGTCGGCGAGGAGATCGGTACCGTTGAGGAGGACCGCCCCGCTGTCGGGGACGAGCTGGCCCGTCACCGCCTTGAGGGTCGTCG
>JAGQJP010000321.1 GCA_020430585.1 Myxococcales bacterium
CTTCAGGTTGAAGTAGTCGCGGATGATCCGCTGGACGATCGGCGCAGCCTCCCGTCCACCCGAACCACCGTGCTCGAGGAGCACGACGACCACGATCTCCGGGTCCGTCGCCGGCGCATATCCGACGAACCAGGCGTGGTCCTGCAGCAACCACTGCTTGAAGTGTTTGTCGTCCTCGCTCCCGCGCCGTCGCTCCTTCGCCTCGGCGGTACCGGTCTTGCCGGCGTAGGTCAAACCGTCGAGGCGGGCGGTGTAGGCCGAGCCGTGCTCGTCGTTGACCACCCGCACCAGACTGTCGCGTACGATCTTCATGTATTCGCTGCGGAAAGGCAACGCCCACCGGGGTTGTGGATGCACGAGCTTGACCAGGTCCCCCCGGGGATCGCGGTACTGCTCGACCAGGTAGGGGCGGTAGACCGTGCCACCGTTGGCCAGCGCCGCGTACGCCAAGGCGACCTGCAGCGGTGTCACGAGCACGTCGGCCTGACCGACGCCCGTCGAGAGCGTGAATCCCGGCTGCCAGTTGCCCCGCTTCTCGTACCAGGCCATCGTCGGCACACGGCCGGGGCTCTCGTCGAGATCGAAGCCCGTCTTCTGTCCGAAACCGAAAAGACGCCCATACTTGGCGAGCTTGTCCATCCCGAGCTGTTCGGCGACGCGGTAGAAGTAGACATCGCACGAGACCTTCATCGCGTCGGCGAGATTCATGTCGCCGTGCCCCGCGCGATGGTGGCAACGAAACGGGCGCTTGGCGAACTCATAGACGCCAGCGCAGTGAATCTTCGTCTCGGGGGTGATCACCCCCTCGGAGAGCCCGGCGATCGCCGTCACGATCTTGTACACCGACCCGGGGGCAAAACCGCGCAACCCCTTGTTCAGCATCGGAGAAAACTTGTTGGTGCTGTAGCGCTCGAAGAGGTCCTTGCTCATTCGCCCGGCCCAGTGATTGGGATCGAAGTCGGGCTTCGAGTAGAGGGCGATCACCCGCCCGGTCTTCACCTCGAGCACGACGCCCGTTCCCGAACGGCGCCACGAGCCGCCGAAGGCGCGCTCGACGATCGTCTGGACCCGCACGTCGATCGTCAGGCCGAGGGTGTTTCCGGGAACCGATGGCTTCGATTCGAGCTTGGGCAACAGCGCCCCGATCTCGGCGCTCGAGACACGGCGCCCGCCGGCGGTCTTGATGAACAGCTCCTCGCCCTTCTCGCCGCGGAGCAGCTCCTCGAAGCGCCGCTCGAGGCCGGTGCGACCGATCAGGTCGTAGGGCCCGTATTGATCGGGCCAGCGCAACAGGTCGTCTCGATTGACGTGATTGACGTAGCCGAGCAGATGGCTCGCCAGCGCCTTGAGCGGATACAGACGCATTGGCTTGGTCTGGATGAAGAGCCCCGGAAAGCGGAAGAGCTCGGCGTTGAGCAGGTCGACTTTCTCTTGCGGCAGCTCACGCAGCAGCTCGAGCGGACGACGTCGGCGCTCTTTCAAGGCCCGCAGAATCTTGTCTTCGTACTCGATTCGCTGCTGTTCGGTCCATTGCAACAGCTTCGAGAGCTCGTCGAAGTGCACACGCCCGCCCCGCAGGTAGAAACGCCGGGGGAACACGATCAGCGAATAGCGGAAGTCGTTGACCGCCATCTTGACGCCATTGCGATCGATCAGCTGTCCGCGCGGTGCGGGGAGCTCGTAGTGCCCGATGTAGCTGATCGTCGCCAGCGTCTGGAACTCGCGCCCCTTGATCACCTGCAACCAGAAGAAGCGATAGAACAGCACGAGGAAGAAGAGCGTGACGATGATCAACACCCAGCGATACGAGGTCTTGTACTCGACGCGTCCACTCGTCGTCGTCGGGGCGATCAGGTCGATCATTCGAAGAACACCCGGGTTTCGTTCGTCGCCGGCAGCTTGTCGAAGCGCTGCAGCAGATAGAACACGATCGGAGCAAACGGCGCCGTCACCAGCGCGTGGGGAATCAACATCTTGAAGACCAGCTGGGAGTGCGCGAAGTTCCGATCGAAGACCACGCTGAGCAAGAAAAAGAGCGTGCTCGAGACGGCGCTGGCACAGAAGGTCAGCAGCATCAGCTGTAGCCACGTGCGGATCGTGACGCGCTCGACGGCGTAATGGGTGAGATAGTAAGCCGTCGTCAGGATCTGCATGTACATCCCCATCGGGCTGCCGGCGAAACCGTCTTTGAAGAAGCCCAGGAGGAACGCGCCGAGGGCGCCGTACAGAAGCGGCCGCGTCATCGCCAGATAGACGATCACACAGAGCGCCAGATCGGGGGCGTAGAAGTTCAGGCGCAGCTGATACAGGAGCGGCGACTCGAGGGCGAGCATCACGAAACCGAGGAACACGACCAGGACCGTCCGCACGTCGCTACCTCCTCTTCTTCTCGACGGGCTTCTTCTCGACGTCGTCGCGACGGACCAGAACGAGGACCTCCCGCAGGTTCGAAAAGTTCACCGCTGGAATCACCTGAAATTCATAGTGATTGCCGAGCTGAGTCTGTCGATCGTCGGCGATGTAGCCGACGATCAGCCCCGCAGGAAACTTGCGGTCCAGACCGCTCGTCAACACGCGATCGTCCTTGTGCACCTTGTCCGTCGGGTGCAGAAAGCGGAACAGCGTCGTGTAGCGCTGCTTGTCCGTGCGCCCCTGGAGCGTTCCCGACGGTCCGTTCGGGTGCACCTTCACCGCCACCCGGCTCCGGCTGTCGGCGAGGAGCATCACCTCGGCATAGTCCCCCGAGACTTTGAGGATTCGGCCGACGACGCCTTCGTAGGTCACGACCGGATCGCCGGCGTCGATCCGGTCCTCTTTCCCGCGATCGATCCGCACCTTGAGCGCGCGGTAGTACGGCGTCAAATCCCAGCCGATCACGCGGGCGAAGATCGCTCGGCGTCGTTCGTGCTCTTTATCGAAGCGCTTGGTATACTTCAACATTCTCAACAGCCGGCGGTTGTCCGACTCGACCTCGATCATCCGGTTGCGCTGATAGCGCAGGATGTCGATCTGCTCCTTGAGGCGCTTGTTCTCGCGCCGCACGCCGACCAAGTCGATGTAGTCGTTCCAGAGCCCTCGAATGCGTCCGACGATCGCATTGGAAACGTTCTGCACGGGCGATGTAATCCGCAGCAGAGAGCGTTCGAGCAAACTGTTCTGGTGCGCGCGCCGCCCGCTGACGTAGAGGAACATCAGCGGCATCGTGAGGAGGATTACGCTGACCCAGATGTGGCGGTACCGGTTGAAGAGGTCCAACATGGACGGTCGTCAGTCGATGGTCACGTTTTTGAGCAAACGCAACTCATCGAGCGCCTTGCCCGAACCGAGCACGACAGCGCTGATGGGATCATCGGCGATCATCACCGGAAGCCCGGTCTCCTCGCGCAAAAGGAGATCGATGTTACGCAAGAGCGCGCCACCGCCGGCAAGAACGATGCCTTTGTCGACGATGTCGGCCGACAGCTCGGGCGGCGTGCGCTCGAGTGCATGGCGGACAGCCTCGACAATCGCCGAGATCGGTTCGGACAGCGCCTCGCGAATCTCGTCGGAATTGATGGTAATCGTTTTCGGGATCCCCGCCACGAGATCGCGACCCTTGACCTCCATGGTCATCACGTCGTCGTCTTCGAAGGCGGTCCCGATCTGTATCTTGATCATCTCGGCGGTGCGTTCGCCGATCAGAAGATTGTAGCGCCGTTTCAGGTGCTGGATGATCGCCTCGTCCATCTTGTCGCCACCGCAGCGCACCGACTTGGAGTAGACGATCCCGGCCAGCGAGATCACCGCGACCTCGGTCGTGCCGCCACCGATGTCGACGATCATGTTGCCCGAGGGCTCGGTGATCGGAAGCCCGGCGCCGATCGCCGCGGCCATCGGCTCTTCGATCAGGTAGACCTCTCGCGCTCCAGCGGACTCGGCGGACTCTTTGACGGCGCGCTTTTCGACCTCGGTGATGCCGAAGGGAACGCAGATGATGATCCGCGGGCGGACGAGGGTCTTGCGATTGTGGGCCTTCATGATGAAGTAGCGTAGCATCGCTTCGGTGATCTCGAAATCGGCGATCACACCGTCTTTCATGGGCCGAATCGCGACGATCGATCCCGGCGTGCGCCCGAGCATCTCTTTGGCGTCCTTACCGACGGCCAGCACGCGGCGATACCCACGACCGTCCTTCTGGACCGCGACGACCGAGGGCTCGCAGGAGACGATGCCCTTGCCCTTGACGTATATTAATGTGGTCGCCGTGCCGAGATCGATCGCCAGATCGTTCGAAAATAGGCCGTACAACCAATCAAACACGTTGTGTCCTTCCCTTCGTTGCTCGCATCCCGAGCTCCATACTCTCGACTCGCCGAGCCGTAAGGATGGCAGCCCACGCAGAACTTGCGTCAATATCATCGATCTCGGCAAAGGGCAAGTAAAATCGAGGCCCGGCCGCCTGCTCCCTCGGCTCGGCCGACACGCGTCGACTCTCGCCCGAACGGGGCACCGGACACCGCTCCCGCGATGGCGCAAAAGCCCCCAAAGAGGCGCCGACAAGAGTGTTGATTTTTCAACGGAGCTACAGTACTATTTCACCCTTGGGCCGTGGTGGCACCGAAGTTGTTGATTTTGAAAAACTTTTCGTGAACCTACAGAAGGAACGTACGGTCGATGCTTGATTTGCTGCGGAAGCACTCGCGCTCCTATATCATCTATGTGATGTTCGCGATCATCATCCTCGTCTTCGCGATCAGTTTCGGCCCGGGCTCGAACACCTGCTCGCGTCCGGTCTCGAACACCGTCGCCGAGGTGGGCTCGGTGGTGATCACGACCGACATGCTCTACATGGGCATGGGCTTTCTCCGCAACCCGCCCCAGGTCCCGAAACGGCGTGACGCGCGGACGAATCTCAGCTCGTTTCTGATGATGACCAAGCGGTACTCGGCCTGCGGGTTCAACGCCACCTCGTTCCAGGGCATCCGCGGCTGGATGAGCGCGACGACCTTCAGCCGCTACGCCTGGATCTTCGGCGGCGAGCGGAGCCCCTTCAACGGGGCGATCTGCTTTTTCGAATCCTATGCGTTCGTCCCGAGCCCCTTCGACGACCACAACGGGACCTACGTCAGCGCCTTCTTCAAGCATCGCTTTCTGTTGCTCGTCAAGGAAGCGAAGGCGCTCAACGAGCTGATCGAGCTCTACATGGTCTCGGACCACGCCTACAAGCTCGGTCTGCGGGTCGACGAGGCGGAGTTGCGCGAGGCGGTCTTCGCCGAGCGGTTCTTCGTCGATGGTCGCTTCAACGAGCGTCGATTCCGCGGCTTCATCGTCGGCGAGCTGCGCAGCACGCCCGAGAAGTTCAAAGATTTCGTGCGGCGCAACCTGCTACGACTGAAGTTGATCAACTACCTCGTCGAAGCGATCAGCATCCCCAAGAGCGAGCTGATGTACCACTTCGAAGAGGAGAACCGCAAGGTCGGCCTCGAGTACGTGCGCTTCGATCCCGAATCGGTCAAGAAACGCCTGACGATCAGCGACGCCGACATCGACGAGACGCTGAAGAAGAAGGAGCCCGAGCTCAAGAAAGCGTTCCTCGACCAGGTCAAGGCGACGATCTATCAGATCAAGCTCTCTCCGCGTGAGATGAACCGCATCGCGGGCAAAGAGCAGCGGCTGGCGCTGGGCAAGAAATTGGCGGCGGCGGAGAAAGATCCGAAGAAGCTGGCGGCGCTGAAAACGCGGATCGGTCGCCTCGAGCGCGAGATTGCCGCGCTGAAGAAGCTGCAGGCGCACTACAAGACCCTCGCGGGAAAGATCCACACCGAGCTGCTCGACCCGAAAAAGCCGGTCACCCCGAAAAAGGTCGACAAGACGAAAGACGGCAAGAAGACCGCCGAGACGAAGAAAGACGGCAAGAAGACCGCCGAGACGAAGAAAGACGACGGAAAGCCGCTTCCGCTGCTCGATCGCTTCAAGGCGCTGGCGAAGCGCTACAGCCACGACAAGCGGACCGCCAGCAAGGGCGGCCTCTTGAAGGACGTACGATACCGCAAGAGCGCGTTGGCGCTCTCCAAAGCGATTGTCGAGACCGCCGTCGGCCAGATCTCGGGCGTAATCGAAGAGAAGGACGGCTACTCGATCATCTACGTCGCCGCGCGGACCCCGGAGTCGTTCGAGACCGGTAAGCGCGACGTCGCCAAGGCGTACCTCTACAAGGAGCGCCTCCCGAAAGAGGTCGAACGACAGGCGACGGCCTTCCTCGAGCTGGCAAAGAAGACGCCGAAGACGCCCCTGGCCGACGTCGCCCGCGAGTACAACAAGCAGATCGCCAAGAGCATGGGGATCGAGCCGCCGAGCTCCGAGAAAGACGGCAAGAAGGGCGGCAAGAAGGACAGCAAGAAGGACGACAAGAAGAAGACCGACGAAAAGAAAGACGTTTTCGTCGAGGCTCGGACGATCGCCCCCTTCGCCCGCGTCGAGATTCGCCGCTTCGTCTATCGCAACTGGAAGAGCGTACCGAAGATCGGGACCGCGCCGAAGCTGATGCGGGAGATTTTCTCGATGAGCCTGGACAAGCCGGTGGTGGACCATCTCGTCGTACCGAAGAACAACAAGAAGCGCGCGTTCGTGGTGCGGCTGACCAAGATCGTCCCCGCCGATCCGAAGAAGGACGCGACGGCCCTCGAGCGCATTCGTCTGCGCCTGCAGCGCCGACAGGCCAGCGCGGTCTACCGCCAGCTCGTCGACGAGCTCTTCGTCAAGATGAAGAACAACAAGAGCATCACGATCGACCCCAGCTGGCTCAAGGTCTACGCCAACGCCGTGCGGACGATCGAGCAAGAGCACGCCCGTATCTTCAAGCTTTCCGGTAAGAAGCCCTTCCAATTGAAGCTGAACTGAGCGCGATGAGCGAGCCGCTGACCCTCGCGTTGCCCAAGGGGCGAATCC
>JAGQJP010000322.1 GCA_020430585.1 Myxococcales bacterium
ACGCCGCAGCGTTGGTTGCCGCTGATCGTCGTCGCAGGCCAGGAAGAGAGCTTCATCGCGGCGCACGGGGCGATCGCCTCGTGCCATAGTGAGGTCGTTCAGCGCTATCTGGTCTGGGACGAAGAGAATCCCGTCTCGATCATGGCGTCGGTCCGCTGGGCGCGAGAGAACGCGCGCACGATCCGCGACACGATCAGCCTCGACGTCTGGGAGGCGCTGAACGGATTCTGGCTCTGGCTCTTGACGGGCGAAGCACAGGAGACCTTCGACGAGGCTCCGCGGGAGTTTCTCGTGCGCGTCCGCGAGAGCGTGCAGCTCGTGCGCGGCGTCACCTCGGACACCGTCGCCCATGACGAGCCATACGAGTTCATGTGCCTCGGCGGCTGGCTCGAGCGGGCGAACCAGATCGCCCGGGTCCTCGACATTCGCTACCACTCGTTGCAAGAGACCCCAGGCGACCGCGCTGGCGACTTCGTGCGCTCGATGGCGCTCTTGCGCTCGTTGGGCGCGACCGAGACGTTCTTCAAACGCGGCCGGACCCTCGGGGCCCGGGAGATCGTCACCTTCCTCACCCTCGATCCGACGTTTCCCCGCTCGGTCTCCTTCTGCTTGGCCCGCGCCGCCGAGAACCTCGCGCGGCTGAGCTCGGCGGGGATGCAGAGCTGTAACAGCGCGACGTTATTGCGCGCGCTGCTCGACGATCTCAGCCCGCGCTTCGGACGCTCGCGCACCAACGTGCACCAAGACCTGACCCACGTCGTCGATAGCATCCACGAGATCTGCCACGCGATCCACGAAGACTGGTTCGATCCGCCGTCGATGCGCGCGCCGCAACGCCCCGAAGCGGAGCACGACGCTTGAGTCAGCTGCTCGCGATAGCGTTCGACGCGCCAGCCTCCCCTGCGGTCACGCTCCTCGAGACGAGACGGGCGGGGCACCTCACGCCGCGCCACTTCGGCTGGGGTATGGCCTGGTATCCGCCGCAGGACAAGGGCGCGGTTGTGATGAAGGATCCCATCGCGATTCAAGAGAACGCGATGACGCGCCTGCTGCGCGACTGGGAGCGGTTTCGTTCGACGATTTTCATCTGCCACCTGCGCGGCGCCGCTCAGCGCGTCTCTCAGGAGGACACGCAGCCCTTCGGCCGCTACTACGCCGGGCGCGAGTGGGTGATGGCCCACAATGGGCAACTGCGGTTCGACTTCGCCAAATCGCTGAAGATGCCCGACGACCCGATGGTCGAGCCGCTGGGCCACACCGACACCGAATATCTACTCTGCTGGCTGCTCGGGCGCCTCAAGGAAGCGCAGGTCCGCGAGCTCTCGAAGCTCGAGCCCGACGAGCTGCATGCTTGGTTCGAGGAGATCAACGCCTTCGGCACCCTCAACCTTCTGCTCTCGGACGGCCAGACGATGATCGACTACCAGGACGCGTCGGGCTTCAACCCGCTCTACTGGACGCGACGCAACCCGCCGCACAGCGAGCTCGACTGGCGCAACGACGAGGTCGAGCTCAAGCTCGGCGCCCAGGACGGCAATCGCACGGTCTTCGTCGTTGCCACCGAGCCGCTTTCGGCGAGCGGCTGGCAGCGCCTCGCCCCGGGGCAGATGCTCGTCGTTCGCCGCGGCGCGATCGTCTTCGACAGCGAGCCGAGTGGTGCCCCAGAGGCCTTCGTTGCGGTCGGGCGGTCAGACTCCCAGGCGGTTCCCGAACGCTCCAATCCGCTGTTCGACGCCGAGGCTACGCCGTCGTATGCCGCGTCGGCCAGCCCGTTTCTCGATGCGGGCGCCGATCCACCCCTCGCGACCGCGGGAACGCAAGCGGCGCTCGGGCAAGGTGGGCCAACTGCCCCCCTCGCCGCGCATGCCGACGGGAGCGCGGCGCCTCTCGCCTCCGTCCCGCGGCCTTTCGAGCAGGTCACGGGTGCGTCCGTTGCGTCGAGTGACGCGCCGTCGGCGGTGTCGTCGTCGGAGCTGGCCCGCCAATCGCAGAGGCGTCGAGCCCCCCAGGCGCGGCAGCGAGATCTCGAGGTCGAGGCGCTGCTCAAGGTTACCCACGAGACGATCTACCGCTACCGTGAGGCCGTCGACCGGAGCGAGCATCTCTTGCGGCTGCGCCCGGTCCACGACAGCGGACAGCATCTGCTGCGTCATACGCTTCAGATCGAGCCGCCGAGCTCACAGGAGCACTTCGAAGACGTCTTCGGCAACGCGGTCGTGCGGCTCGAGCCGCGCGGCGTCTACTCCGAGATGCGCTTCGTGGCGACGAGCATCGTCCGCGTGCTACCGCCGGGCTTCGTCGTTTCGCGCTGGCGTCGGAGCACGATCCCCCTCGACTGGATGCCCTGGCAGCGACAGATGATGTCGCCCTACCTCTTGCCCCCCGAGCTCCCCGAGACGCAGCTGCGCGAGCTGTTCCAATTCGGGATGGGCTTCGTCGATCGGCAGGATTTCGATCTCGTCGCCGCGCTGCAGGATCTCAACCGCACGATTCATCGCGATTTCGCGTACGTGCAAGGGGCGACGACGCTGGCGACGACGCCGTTCCAGGTCTACGCGACGCGTCGCGGTGTCTGTCAGGACTTCGCCACGCTCTTCATCACCCTCTCGCGTCTCCTCGGCGTCCCCGCGCGCTATCGCGTTGGCTATATCTACACCGGCACCGACTACCTCAACCGCGCCCAATCGGACGCCTCCCACGCGTGGGTCGAGGTCTACCTGCCTTGGGCGGGCTGGCGCGGCTTCGATCCGACCAACGGCTCCCTTTCGGGGCTCGATCACGTCCGCGTCGCCTGCGGCCGCAACTACGTCGACGCGACGCCGACGAGCGGTACGATCTACCGCGGCGGCGGTGGCGAGGTCCTGGAAGTGAGCGTGCAGGTCGAGCGACTCGACGAGCTGCCCAGCGATCTCGGTTCGAGCCTGTTCTGACAGCCGCCGCGGCGGGTCGTTGCTCGCCGAACGAGGTCGTTTGCGCGGCCCTCGAGGCGACGTCGGCACGCGCAACCGCTGGGTGGACAAATGTGCGACGCACGATTGCCGTCGCGTCGTCGTTTCTGGTAAGATGAGCCCACAGCGCGGGGTTCGCGCCGGAGGCATGATGGGCTTCGAGATCGTACGAACACAATCGCCACGACCGCGACCAGCGCAGGACGCGCTCGGCTTCGGACGGCACTTTTCCGATCACATGTTCCGCATGGAGTATGGGCCCGATCCAGCGAAGGGCTGGTACGCTGGGCGGATCGTGCCCTACGGCCCGCTGACCCTCGAGCCAGCGGCGAGCGTGCTGCACTACGGGCAGACGATCTTCGAGGGGTTGAAGGCCTTCCGCGGCGCGGATGGTTCGATCGCCCTCTTCCGCCCGCAGATGCACGCAGCGCGCTTCGTGCAGAGCGCCGACCGCCTCTGTATTCCGCGCATTCCCGAGGAGCTCTTCGTCGACGCGTGCCGGGAGCTCGTCGCGCTCGATCACGAGTGGGTCCCGGGAGCCGACGGCGCTTCGCTCTACTTGCGCCCCTTGGTGCTCGCCACCGAGCCCTTTCTCGGCGTACGGCCCTCTCTGGCGTATACCTTCCTCGTGATCACCTCGCCTGTCGGCGCTTACTATGCGAGCGGCTTCGCTCCCGTGCGGATCAAGGTCGAGCGCCAGATGGTGCGCGCCGCCCGCGGCGGCGTCGGCGCCTCGAAGACCGCCGCGAACTATGCGGCGAGCCTTGCCGCAGCCGAACGCGCCAAAGCGGAGGGCTTCGCCCAGGTGCTCTGGACCGATGCGGCGGAGCATCGTTACGTCGAAGAGGTGGGCACGATGAACGTGTTCTTCCAGATCGGCGAGGAGGTGATCACCCCCGAGCTCGACGGCGTGATCCTCCCCGGCGTAACCCGGGCGAGCGTGATCGAGCTGCTGCGCCACCGCGGCGTTCCCGTCGTCGAGCGCAAGCTCGCGTTGCAAGAGATTCTCGAGGCCCATGCCGACGGTCGTCTGCGGGAGGCGTTCGGTAGCGGCACCGCGGCGGTTGTCTCGCCGATCAGCGCCCTCGGCGTCGATGGCGAGCTGCTGACCGTCGGAAACGGCGGCGTCGGTCCGCTCGCCGGCTCTCTGTTCGAAGAGATCATCGCGATCCAGCACGGCACCGCCCCCGACCTCTTCGGTTGGCTCGTCCCGGTCCCCTCTCGCTGATCCCGAGTCGCGCCGGCGCCCCCGGCGTGTTGACGCGCCCCGGCGTATGGACGCTCCACCGGTGTGTGGACGCTCCCCCGGCGTGTGGACGCTCCCCCGGTGTGTGGACGCTCCCCCCGACACCATGGCCTGACACCAGCGAATCGGACTCGGCCCCGACCCGACGTCTAGCTCTCATAGCCCGTCAAGTGGTTTGTAGAACCGAGTGTTCGATGCCGTCTCTGCGCACGAGTCGGGTACTGGTTCAGGACCAGGTCGAGCTCGTGCGCGTTAGGTATGGGTCCGGGTCCGGGAGTGAGCCTCTTGGGTATGCTCGAGCTCTCGTTGCATCGGGTGTCCACGCGGGCTGGCACCGAATCTGCTTCGTTGAGCATTGCGCCAAGACGCGTCCTCCAGGGGGCCTCGTGACTAGGACTGAACCTCGGCGATGCCGGGTCGAAGCTAGCATACTCGGAAGTCCCCCTGTCGGAACCTGGATTTCCAGTTCATTCGGGCTTCAGAGAGAGTTACGAGCTATCCCACATCGGATCCTCCACGGAACGTTGATTTTCGGCGACAGGCACGGCTCAGTGCGGCCGTGGTCGTTCGGGCTTGCCGCGCACCTCGCCGAAGAGCTCGCCCAACGGAACGTCGTGAAGCGCGAGCTGGTGTTCGAGGCGCCTGGTGTCGAAGAGCTTCTGGGCCTGGAAGGTGGCGCCCCTCCCGACATGCCAGAGTGCCATGAGCAGCTTGCGCATGATGGCGATGACAGCGCGTGAGCGATAGGCCCCTCCTTGGCGAGAGACCTTCTTCACGTACCAGGCGCGGATCACGGGCTCGCGTTGTAGCAGCCGTAGAACAGCCAAGTACAAGTACATGCGTGCGACACCCGAGCCTCGCTTGGTGATGTGCAACGCGCCCTTGTGCTGGCCGCTGCTCTTCTCCTTCAGATTCAGCCCCGCCGACTTCACGAAGGCCCGCGGTGACGCGAAGTTGGCCGGGTCGCCGACGGCTGCAACGACCACCGCGGCCGTCGTGGGCCCGACGACAGTGGCGATCGCTTCGGTAGCGGCAATCCCCTTGGTCAGCTCGGCGACGCGACGACGCGCGTCGCGAACCAACTGGTGCGCCCGTCGAGCCTCGGCGGCGACGACCCGAACCAAGCGTTCTTCTTCGTCGATGGGAGGCACGCCAAAGGTGCGCTGCGCGCTCTCAATCACGCGATGCACGACCTCGTCCCGCAGCAAGCCTCGACTGACAAGCCGCATCCGCTCCGACGCGCCCTGCGGGTCCGCCGCAACGCCGCGAGGGCCACCATACTCGATGAGCAGCTCGAGCGCCGTAACGCGACGCGGATCGAGAACCTGTCCCAACTCCGGCCAATGCCGCGTCAGGTATCCCTCCAGCCGATTCCGGTTCCGCGCGAGCTCTTTGGTATGCACCTCCAAGACCCTCAGGGCTGCCGCCAGCTTGCGCTTGTCGTCGGACTCCCGCTCCCATAGCTCGCTCGCCCCATCCAGATGCAGCTTGGCCACAATCTGGGCACACTTCGGATCGAAGAGGCTGGGGACTCCGTCGTAGACCTCCGCCGCATCGTGCGAGCGCTTCGGGCTCACCCGGTGCACCGCAAGCCCCCGTTCCCAAAACGCAAATCGCAACGCGTCGCCGTATACGCCGCTCGGCTCCATCACGACTTCGACACGTTGCTCCGGCGCTCGCAGCTGCTCGAGCAGGTTGATCAACAGCCCGCTCTCGCTCGGATGCGACCACTTGACCAAGCCGATCACCTCGTAGCTCTCGAGCATCAGTGACGCCACCATCTTCTCCTTCGCGACGTCTACACCGACGACGACCCTCGTTCCGCGCACCCGCGCCAGGACTTGCGAAACATCAACACTCTTGATCGAAACGGCTCGATACGTATGCTTCTTCATGGGGATGACCTCCGACAAATTGTTGCTCTGACTTTACGTCAGGGCGTGAGGCATCCCCACTTTCTTTTCTACAGCAGACTAGAGGTCGCGCTGTCTTCGACGCGCCTCCGACCGATCCCTGCTCCGCGAGCCGTGCGCCGGCGTTCACCTCGGCTGGACGCGTCGCCGACCAAGCCCTGGCGCTCGTCCGCTGAACGCCCTGCCGGATGCGATGTCTTGTGATTGCCATCGAGGCGCCAAAAGCGAGTGAGTGGCGGGTCACTGACCGGATGTTGGCACCTCGGCGGCGGATTCTGCTACCTCGGGGGTCGCCGAGGTGCCAAAAGCAAGCGAGTGGCGGATCACTGGGCGGATTCTGGCACCTCGGGGGCCCGCCGAGGTCCCAAAACCGGGTGAGGGGCCGGACACTGGGGGGATTTTGACACCTCGGCAGCGGGTTCTGGCCCATCGGGTGGAA
>JAGQJP010000323.1 GCA_020430585.1 Myxococcales bacterium
CCATCGTGTAGAACCAGATTCCCCCCGTCGAGAAGAGCTCGCCGAGGCGCACCAGGTTGGCGTGGGCGATGTCCTGCAGCGCCCGGAACTCGCGCTTGAAGCGCATCAAGCCGTCGGCGTGGACGTGGGTCAGCGTCTTGAGGGCGACGCGGGTCTGGGTCTCGCAGTCGAGCGCCTCGTAGACGACGCCCATACCGCCAGCGCCGATGCGGCGACGAATAGCAAAACGCTCCGTTCCTTGGAAGTCGGCGTTCAAGGACATCTTCAGCTCATCCGTCTTCGAGCGGGGCAACGCGAGGTGTCATTTCAGCCAGGATAGGCTGCCGCCATGCCAATGTCAACGCATCAGCCATCTCGCCGACATGCGGATCGGCACGGCCAGCGGCGCAGAGTGGTTGCTCTGGCCCGGCGACTGCGGCACAATGATCCCATGCCCGAGCTGACGAACAGACCCCGACAACCGGCGTCGATGCAAGGCCTGCAGCCCGAGCTGTACGACCCCGTCGATCTCTGCCTCGCGGATGGGCGGCTCAATCCCGCGGCGCGTGGCTGGTCGCGACGACCGCTTCACAGGTGCAACCTCGCCGGCCCCTATGGACGGCAGAAGCGCTGGGACTACTGGTGCGTGACCAGCGACACGCATCTCGTGGCGCTGACGATCGCCGATCTGGACTACCTCGGCGTGGCGACGGCGATGTTCGTCGACCTCGAGACGGGGCGCATCGTCGAGCGAGCGATCGCCCTCCCCTGGGCCCATGGCTTTCGCCAACCGGAGCGCGTCGGCGGCGCGCCGATCGTGGTCGACCGCTTCGGGCTGCGCCTCGCCTTCGTGCCGCGCCCGGGGGGCACCCAGCTCGAGGTCGAGAGCCGCCGCCTGAGCGCCTCGCTCTTCGTCGAGGAACCCGCCGGGCACGAGACGCTGAACGTCGTGATCCCCTGGTCCGCGGAGCGCTTTCAGTTCACCTCGAAGCAGAACACCCTCCCGGCGCGCGGCGAAGTCCTCGTCGACGGCCGACGCTACGCCTTCGGGCCCCACAATCAGGCCTTCGCCTGCCTCGACTTCGGCCGCGGAGTCTGGCCCTACCGCACGCACTGGAACTGGGCCGCCGCCTCGGGGACGGTCGATCGTACCCTCGTCGGGCTGCAGTTCGGCGGCAGATGGACCGACGGCACGGAGATGACGGAGAACGCCCTCTGTATCGATGGGCGGCTGACGACCCTCGCCGAGACGCTCGCCTTCGAGTACTCGATCACCGACTATCGGCGCCCCTGGCGGATCCACAGCCTCCAGAGCGACCGCGTCGACCTCGTCTTCCGACCGCGCGTCGAGAAGCGGCTGCGGGTCGAGCTGCTCCTCGCGGGCGCCGAGGCGCACATCTGCTTCGGCCACTTCGAGGGGACGATCCGTCCCGACGGCGCGGCTCCGATACAGATCTCGCGCCTCCTCGGCTGGGCCGAGGAGTTTCGCGGCCGCTGGTGAGAGGAGGAGATGCGATGCGAATCGCCCTGATCATCGTGAGCCTGTGGCTCGCGCTAGGACTCGGCGGAGCGTGCTCGAGCGGCTCGAGCGGCGCCGCGGCAACGGGCGACGGCGACGACACCGATCGCGTCGGACACGACGCCACGGGCGACGGCGACGACACCGATCGCGTCGGACACGACGCCACGGCGGATGCCCAGGCGAGCGAGCTCTCCGATGTCGACGCGATCGAGCCGGGGCCAGATGTGACGCCAGCGCTCGGCTCATGCAAGCGCGGGATCGCCTACGGACACCACTCGTTGGCCGATCTGAGCGCGCTGCAACCGGCGGTGCGCTGGTGGTACAACTGGGCCTACACGCCGGATCCAGGCCTCGTCGACGGTGGCTATCGGACGCTCGGTGTCGAGTACGCGCCGATGATCTGGGGCGGCACATTCGACACCAAGACGGCGACGGACGAGATTCCTCAGGGCGCCAAGGTGTTGCTCGGCTTCAACGAGCCGAACTTCGGATCGCAGTCGAACCTCTCGGCCACCGAGGCCGCTGCGCTCTGGCCCGATCTCGAGGCGATCGCCGACGCCCGCGGGCTATTGCTCGTCTCTCCAGCGGTCAACTACTGTGGCGGCGACTGCCAGGACACCGATCCCTTCCACTATCTCGACGAGTTCTTCGAGGCCTGCGCGGGCTGTCGCGTCGACCGGGTGGCGTTCCACGTCTATGTGGGCTGTCATCCGAGCGGTTCGAACAAGGCGCAGTGGTTGATCGATCACGTCGAGACGTACAAGCAGCGATTCTCGCAACCGCTCTGGCTCACCGAGCTCGCCTGTACCGACGCCAAAAATTTCGACGAGCAGATCGCCTTTCTCGAAGACGCCGTCGCCTACCTCGAAAGCGACCCGCGGATCGAGCGCTACGCCTGGTTCTCCGGCCGCTTCCAGGGGATCCCCTTCGTCGACCTGCTCGGCGACGACGGCACGCTGACACCCCTCGGTCAAGCCTACGTCTCCGCGCCGAGCCCGAGCTGCAAGCCCTAGCCTCGGCACGACAGCGCAGCGGACTTCGACGGCGCACGCGCATTAGCGCCGCACGCTGGTCGTGCAGTGGAGCGAGCAAGCGCTCGAGTCTCCGTAATCGCAGGCGAACTTGTAGAAGCGGTTGGCGACGTCGACGTGGATGCGGATCGCGCCAGCCCCCTTGCAGGAGAGCTCGGCGAGCTGCACACACGCTGGTCCGTGCTTGAGGATCACGCAAGCCCGGTAGCAAACCTCCCAGGCTCGCACCGGTTGCCCGTTGGCTCGATAGTCGATGCCCTGCCGCGTCAGCTCCTCTGCGGTCGGTGTGACGGTGACGACAGGCGCGGGTCGTGGGGCACCTGCGATCGTCGGTTCCTTCCGCAGGAGGAGATAGCCGCCGAAGCCGACGATGAAAACGATCGAAACCACGATCAGTCGCATCAGCCACCCGAAGTAGCGTCGCCACCCGGGTTCGTCGGTCGTCGCGGGCTGATACCGCTCACGAACGTAGAGCGGACCGATGCGGGTCAAGCCGAGCGGTTCGTACGGTCGAGGCCGTGCGTTCGGTTCGAACGCGCCGCAGCCGTAGATCGTGCAGCGCGTGCCGTTTTGCGCCCAGCATTCGTCGTGGTGCCACGTCGAGCATCGCGGACAGGCGATCGCGAGCTCTTCGGCGTCGAAGCCGAGTTTGCAGTACGGACAGTTCTGGTCCGCGGTCTTCTGGACGACGAGATGGAAGAGGCTCTGGGTCATAGTCTCTCGCTGTCGCGTCGCTCACCGATACGCCAACGGCTCCCCAGTGCCAATCGGAACGCGTCGATCGAGATGGCGATGGCCACGACACTCCCTCCTCTGGTTCGCACTACGATACACCGTTTTCCCGCGACGAGCGAGCGTCGTCGCTTGACAGTCGCCGCGACGGCGTGGTCTCGTAGAGCACGCGGAGGTGCACGATGAGTCGAATACGTTGCGCGGTATGGATGATCGCAGCACTGCTGATCGGGGCGAGCTCGGCTCGCGGGGTGCCGCGGTTGCGGCTGACGGTGCGCGAGGGTGACACGTTGCGGCGCTACCATCTGGAGCGCGCGCGCTGGCGCCTCGATCGAAGCCTCGACCTCGCCGCCTATCCGACGAAGCGCATGCGCTACTTCCGCAAGATGGTGCGTGGGCCGCGGGGGACGGTGATCGTGGCGACCGACGCCCAGCTGCTCGAAGTCGATGCGAGCTTCACGCTGCGCGTTCGATTTCGGGCGCCGTCCGGCGTGACGATCGGCGCCTTCGCGCGCTTCGGATCGAACTGGCTCGTGGCCCTCGGCGGGCGGCTCCTGGTGTTGGACCGGTCATTTCACGAGATCGCGGCGCTACGGCTGCTCAAATCCGACCATAAGAGCGCCCACGCGCTGCTCGTCAACGGGACGGTGGCCTACGTCTTGGACAACATCTACCAACCGATCTGGGCCTTCCGCGTCGGGCTGGCGAATCCACGCAAACCCACGGTGCTGCAGACGATCGACTTTTCCGGCGTCAACGTGCACCTATCGGCGCAGTTGGTGCTGCGAAAACGCCAGCTCTGGACGATCGTCCGCGATCAATCCGTCCTTTCGGGGATGTCGCAACAGCTGTTCCACTACGATCTCGCCACCACGGGCGCCCCGCGAATCGGGACGCAGACGCTGTTCTCCTACAGCCGCCGGTTCCGCAAGCTGCTGCGGGCGGATTGGAACCGCCGCCTCCTGGCCCTCACGCCCCTTGGTCGGCTGGCGCTGATCGTCACCTACGGCAGCGGAACGGTCGAGCTCGCCCGCCCGACCCGCGTCGCCAACGAGCTGCGCTTCGTCAAGCTCGGCACGATCGAGAAGCTATCGGCGCGCTGGTATTCGCAGGCCTTGCTCTCCCTAGATGGGCGCTGGGCGGCGTTGTATCTGGAAAAGACGCTGATGATCTGGGACCTTGCAAAGCCCGACGCGCCGACGCTCGTCAGCCGCACCCCCTGGCCGGCAGCGACTCTCGATCTGCTGCTCGAGAAGGGTCGATGAATCGCAGACCGGTCCGCACTCGAACGACTGGACGGTCTACGACCGAATCGTCGAACGCTACGACACACCGACGGCGCTACGCTGGGTCGCCCGCAGCGAGGGCGTCGTGAAAATCGAAGAAGGCGCCGAGCACCGCAGCGGGCAGCTCGACGTGGGGATAGTGGCCCGCGTCCTCGAGGAGGACGATGTCCGCCGCTGGCACCAGCTCGCGGTAGCGCTCGGCGATGTGGCGTCCCGAGATCGGGTCGAGGGCGCCGTTGATCAGGCGCAGCGGCAAATCGCCGCGCTCGAGGGCGCCGACCCAACGCGGCCGCTGTTGGCGCCTCTCCTCCATGTAGCGCAGGAGCCTCGGCAACATCGAACGCCCGCGATTCTCGATCAACAGACGCCAGGAGTCGCGCAGGAACTCCTCGGACGGCGGGTGGCGAGCGCTACAGATCTCGCGGAAATTGCGGCGGAAGGTGCCCTCGGAGGAGAAGGCGGCGATCAGCGGGCCCAGCGGAGAGGCGAGGAGCCGCTGAATCAGCCGCGGGCGATGGCTCTCGGGAAAGAGCCCGCCGTTGAGGAAGACGCAGGAGAGCCATTCGACGGGGCTCGCTCCCTCCTGTTGGCGGGCCAAGAGCTCCTGCGCCACGGTGTCGCCGAGATCGTGCGCCAAGATGTGGGCCCGCGACAAACCGAGGGCGCCCAGCAAGGCGAGGATCACGTCGGCCTGCAGGGCGACCGTGAGCGCCCGGTCGGGTTTCGCCGAGCGGCCGAGGCCGATCAAATCCGAGGCGATCGCGTCGAAGCGCGCCACCAGAGGCTCACAGATCGGCTCGAAGTCCCACGACGAGGTGGGGAAGCCGTGGAGGCAGACGAGGGCCTCACCCTCTCCCTCCCGACGATAGAAGACCTCGAGGCCCGCGACCTCGGCGCGCGTCCCCGCGCCGTACCACTCGTTCAATCCCATCGGTCGCCGCCGATCACGGGAACTGCCCCGTCGGTGAGGTGAGGAGATCGCCACCCGTGAAGCCGTCGAAGGTGTCTTGCAACGCGGCGCCCGTCGTCGCGGTGACGCGCAGGGTGAAGCTTCCCGCGCCAAAGCCGCCGTCGTCGGTCCAGGTGCCGTCGGAGCCGCGGCGCAGCGCGAACCAATCGCTGTGATTGGCGCTCTTCACCTCGACCTTGGCGATCGGCAGGCGCGCGTTGCGCACCCAGAAGCTCGACCACCATTGGTGGGCGCCCGTCTGGAACTGGTACTGCACCGTGCCCGCGGTCGTACAGGCGACGAGCCGCCAGGTCATCGTCCGCGGGTACTCGCCCGAATCGAGGAGCGCGTACGCCGCCGAGCTGACGTCGATGTCGCCGGGCTGGTTCGTCGTCCCCGTCGTCACGACGCGAAGCACCGCCTGCTTTCCCTTCGCCGTCTGCACGAGGATGCAGGCGTCGCAGAGCTGTCCCTCTCCGTTGTAATCGAGGCCGAGGCCCGCGAGGAGCTCGCCCTCCGCCGTCTGGATCGCCGCGGGATACGGAGCGCACGAGTTCCAGAACGAGCCCTCCCACTCGACGGGCCCGAGGTGAAACTGGCCCGAGACCGGCTCGCCGAGCGTCACCCCCGGCGCGACGTCAGGCTGACCCAGCCAGTCACCGCCGGCGTTCGAGGTGTCGCTTTTCGGAGCGTGCAGATCCGTGCCGGGGCTCGTGGCGTCACCGACTCCCGCATCGGACGGCGTGCCGACGCCATCGCCCTGCTCGCTCGGCGTTCCCTGCGAGCAAGCCCCAGCGCCCAGCACCACCAGGGCCAGCGCCAGGGCAAATACCGTCGCTCCACGTCGAATTGCGATCACGTCGACCTCCGCGGATTTCACCAAGCATAGCGGCTCCGAGGACGACCGGTCAAGGCGCGGGCGATCGCCGGTGACGCGAGCGACGATGGGGCGTCGCCGTGCCGCGGGCAGGAACGATTGGGAAAGTCGGCTCGAACGGCGTAGAGTGAAGATCCACGTCGGAAGGGGGACCAGATGAACGAGCTTCGAATCCTCGGATTGAACCAGCTCGAAGCGCTCTACGCCGTATCGAGCAACTGGACCGGCTTGATCGCGGCGCTCGAACAAGAGCTCTCGCGGTCGAGCGCGCCGGACGAGCAAGCCGAGCTGCGGCGACGCCTCGCGCGCGCCCATCAGAACGCGGCGGCGGCCTGCCTCGAGCAAGCCGAAACGCTCGATTTTCGCTCCGGCGCCGAGCCCTCCGGGAAGGCGCCGACCACGAGCGGGGTTGACGTGCCACCGCGGTCGATCCAAGGGGTAGACAGCGCCGCTGGACGACTTGCCGCAATGACGATCGAAGAGATGGAGGACGAACGATACCGAAATCCCGAGTCGATCGAGATCCTCGAAGCGCTGGAACGGATGTATCGAGGGGCCGAGCGCTGGCACGACGTTCTCGAGGTGATGCTCACACGCAGTGAGCTGACCGCCGACAGCGTGGCGCGGATCGAGCTGCTCTGCCGGGCGGCCGAGACCGTCTGGGAGAACCAGCGCGACGGCTACCAGACGATCGAGCTCTACGAGCGGGTGCTCGCGCTCGACGCGACCAACCGACGCGCCCTCGACCGGCTGGAAGAGCTCTACACGGCCCACGACATGTTCTACGAGCTGTTGGAGCTCTATCGACGGCGATGCGACGCGAGCGACACCGCCGACGAGCGCATCCGCTGGCTCTACCGCGCGGCCGATTGCCACCAAGCGCAGCTGATGGACCACTTCGCCGCGATCGACCGGCTGCGGGAGATTCTCGCGCTCGATCCCCTCGCCCTCGAGGCGATGACGCGACTGGAACAGATCTACGGCCTCGACGAGCGTTGGGTCGAGCTGGTCTCGATCCTCGAGCGGCGAGTCGAGCTGTCGACGAGCGACGCGGAACGGGTGGCGCTCTACCAGCAGATCGCCACGCTCAACGAGGAGATGCTCGACGACGCGGGCGCAGCGCGCGACGCCGCCACGCGAGCGCTCGCGATCGATCCGACGAACGAAGAGGCGCGATCGACGATCGAACGGCTGTCGTGACCAGCGGCGACGCGAAGCCTCCCGAACCTCCCGAGCGGCCATCCGAGAGCTGAGCCGCCTCGCGCTGCTCGTCGAGGGGCACGCCGAACGCTCGTGCCGAGCGGCGGCGTCTGTTTCAGGACGTGGGCGGTGCGATCGTCTGATCGGCGTGAGCGAGCCACTCCGCGCGCAGCATCGCGAAGATCACCTCGTCGGTCCAGCGCCCGCGGAACCAGTAGTTTTCGCGATGGTGGGCCTCGCGTCGCATGCCCGCGCGGGCCATCAAGGCCATCGACGCGCAGTTCTCCGGGTCGACCGAGACGAAAACGCGGTGCTTCTGTCGATCGCCCAGGACGTAGCCGAGTAGCGCACGAATCGCTTCGGTGGCGAACCCGCGCTTTTGGTGCGCCGGATCGAGGGTGATGCCGAGCTCGGCCTGGCGTGGATCGGTGCCCAACACGTGGAGCCCGCAGTCACCGACCAAGACGCCCGTCGCCCGCTCTTCGATCCCGAGCTGAACCCAGCGTCCCGGTGTTCCCGGAGCCTTCTCTCGCGTCTCGGCGACCATCGCGCGAACCTCCTCGAGAGAGCCGGCGCCCCAATTCTGGTATCGATGCACCTCGGGCAGGTTGTGATACGAACGCAGCCGCTCAGCATCCTCTAGCTGAAGCAGGCGTAGGCTCAATCGTTCGGTTTGCAGCGGTTCGAAGCCGCTTGCTCGCTCGTCCATCGGCGCCGCTCGTTTGGATAGGGCCTGTCGGCGGTCGAAATCCGGTCCGCTCGCCGCTCCGTTCGCAACGCCGCGAAGGAGCCTCGAGCTCGTCGCTCGCGATCGGGTCAATCTCGGCAGTCTAGCGGATGAAACCGTGGCAGGCAATCGCTGGCTGGGGCTCGAGGGCGCTGGCGAGCGCGGGCTCTTCGAGAGGCGTCGGGACCGCGTTTCGATTCGTTCAGTTTTTCTTGTTGCCCTTGCCGTTGTTGCCCGTGTTGCCCTTGCCGTTTCCGTTGTTCCCGTTGCCGCTGTTGCCGTTGTTCGTTCCGTTGTTGCCGTTGTTGCCGTTGTTCGTTCCGCTGTTGCCGTTGTTGCCGTTGTTGCCGTTGTTGCCGTTGTTCGTTCCGTTGTTGCCGTTGTTGCCGTTGTTCGTTCCGCTCGTGCTGGTGCCATTCGTGCCGCTCGGATCTCCGCTCGTCGAATCATTCGAGGTCGTCTGCAGCGTGCTGTTGTCGAGGAGCACACCGTTCATGACCTGCGCGCCCCAGGGCTGGCGGACGCGGCAGTTGGGCGTTCCGTCCGGGCCATCGGAATCGCCGTACCCGATGCGCTTGAGGATCGTGCCCTGCTTGTTGCAGTTGAGGTCGCCGACCGCCCAGGCGGTGAAGCTGGTCTGGCTACCACCATCGTATTTATAGCTGAAATAATGCTTTTCCGACATCTTGAACAGCAGGGCGCGCCAGGTCGAGGTATCCCAGGCGACTTCGTTCGGCTCGCACTTGCCGTCGGGCTCGCCGTCGTTGCAGCACGCGCTGAAGTCGTTGGCCACGGGCGTCAGGGCGCTGGATTCGGGAAACTGGCAGGGCAGCGGGTCGCCGTTCGACGAGGCCCACGAGCGGGTGTAGTAGACCATGCTCCCCTTGTAGATCCGGTCGAGGGCGGCGTGGGCCTCGGCGGTTCGCGCGTTCTTCAGATAGCGGCTGAAGCTCGTGCTGGCGACGACCGACAAGATGGCGATGATCGCCAGGGTGACCATCAGCTCGACCAGGGTGAAGCCACGTTGTTGTTTGGTTTGCTCGCTCATCTCGTCCTCCATCGATCGGGTGTTGCGAAGGGGTTGTGCAACCCGTGCGCCAATCCGAGTTAGAGGCGGATTTCGTTTGCTGGTAAAGGTTTTCTTCGATTCGGCGATCCGACCGTCCCAATACGAGACGTCTCGTTCCGGGATTGAGACCGTCCCACCGATCGGCGCCTCGTTC
>JAGQJP010000324.1 GCA_020430585.1 Myxococcales bacterium
GGCTGGCGCACGAGATCAAGAATCCGTTGACGCCGATCCTCCTCGCCGCGCAACAGCTGCAAAAGAAGTATGCAGGCGATGATCCGAGGTTTCGCAAGCTCCTCGACGACTCGTCGGAGATCATCGAGGAAGAGATCGACGGCCTTCGTCGCCTCGTCAACGAGTTCTCCGAGTTCGCCAAGCTACCGAGCGCGAAGCTCGAGGACGAAGACGTCGTGGCCTTCGTCGCCGACTGTTTGCGGCGCCACGAGCAGTTCGCCGATACATGCAGCCTCGAATGGGACCACCGCGGTTCCGAGTCAGCCGCGTCCGCGCTCGATCGCGTGCTGCTGCAGCGGGTCTTGGTCAACCTGATCGAGAACGCCGCGCAGGCCGGCGCCTCGGAAGAAGGTGGGACGAGGCCGAGCGTGCTCTTGCGAACCGCCGAGCTCGGTGACCGCTTCCAGATCGAGGTCCTCGATCGCGGTCCGGGCGTCTCCGAGACGGACCGCGAACGCATCTTCGACCCCTACTACACCACCAAGGCGATGGGTACGGGGCTCGGTCTCTCGATCGTGAAGAAGATCGTCCTCGAGCACAACGGCCGTATCAGCGTGCACGATGGGGAGGAGGGTGGAGCCTGCTTTCGAATCGAGCTGCCCCTCAAGTCAGCGCCTTCAGATCGGCGACCTGACTTCCCAGCCGCTTCTTCAGCTTGAGCCGCAGGGAACGAACCGCCTGGCCGTGCAGCTGGCTGACGCGGGACTCGGTGACGTCGAGGACGGCGCCGATCTCTTTGAGGTTCATCTCTTCGAAGTAGTAGAGCGAGATGATGATCTTCTGCTTCTCGGGGAGGTCGTCGATCGTCTCGGCGAGGAGGCTCTTGATCTTGTTGAAGTTCAATACCCACGCCGGATCGAGGGCGTTGTGATCGCGCAGCTGGTCGACGATGCTCCGCTTCTCGTCATCGTCGTAGACGCCGAGGTCCTCGAAGGAGATGATCAGCACGGGCTTGAGCTTCTGCAGCAGATCGAAGTAGCGACTGACGTCGACGCCAAGAGCCCGCGCCAGCTCTTGGTCGGTGGGGCGGCGGCCGAGCTCCGCCTCGAGCTTGCGCTGCAGGTTGTCGTGCATCGTGTTGCGCCGCCGCACGCTACGTGAGACCCAGTCCATGCTGCGTAACTCGTCGAGGATCGCGCCGCGGATCCGTATCTCGGCGTACTTCTTGAAGTTGTTACTCTTCTCTTCGTCGTACTTGTCGATCGAGTCGATCAGGCCGAGGATGCCGGCGCTGATCAGATCGTCGATGTCGACGTGCGGCGGCAGGCGGAAGGCGACCTTGTACGCGACGATCTTGACCAGCGGCGAGTAGCGTTCGATCAACTCGGCACGCGAAAGATGCTCGGGAAGTTCTTTCGATAAGGTCATCGCCGACGGTCCGCCGCCCTGGTTCACCATTGTTGCAGGCTCTGTTGCGCGCGAAAGGATAGAGTGCTAGAAATCATAGCACAGTGCGCGGTCTTTGCCAACGGAATGGCCGACGGCGATCGTCGATTGCGCGCGAAGCGCCGAACCCATGAGTGACTCTCCCCCAACTCGCCCGCCTCGCGCCCCGATTCGTTCGGGGTTCTTGCTCAGCTTTCGCTACGCCACGACCGGGCTGCTCCACTCGCTCGCGACGGACCGCAACCTGAAGATCCACTGGACCAGTGGCCTGATGGTGGCCTTCGTCGGCATGGCGCTGCCCCTCGATTTGACGAGCCGAGCGGCGTTGATCTTCTCGGTGATGCTCGTGATCTTCGCCGAGATTCTGAACACCGCCCTCGAATCCTTCGTCGATCTCCACATCCATCAGTACCACCGTCACGCGATGATCGCCAAGGATGCCGCCGCCGCCGGCGTGTTGATCCTCGCCCTCGCGGTGGTCGCCGTCTTCATCGACATCCTGATCGCCAACTGGTCGACGGTCACCGCCAGCGGACCGGCGATTCGGCGCTCTCTCTTGTTCGGCTTGCCAGCAACGGCGCTGTTGATCACTCTGCTCGCGGCGCCGCTGCCGCGTTGGACTCGGGCGATCCTCGGGACGGCGATCCTCGGGCTGCTCGTCCCCTTGGTCGGACACTCGCAAAACCACGTCTTCTCGGGCATGGCGCTGTTTTTTGCGACGATCGCCAGCTGGGCGCGCCTGCGCTTCTACGGCGATGGCCGCGACGAGCCGTTCGACGAGCCTGAGAAGAGCCCCTGACGGGCCGATCGGGGGGCTTTCTCGGCGGCGAGGTTCGCGGTATACTCAGACCTCATTCAACGCGAGAGGACATCATGACACGATGGGTTGGAGAGAACGTCCCGCGAAAAGAGGGCCCCGAGAAGGTGAGTGGCTCGGCGCGTTATATCGACGATCTGCACGTCGACGGGATGTGGCACGGCGCCACGGTGAGGAGCTCGGCTCCCCGCGGGACCATTCGTGAGATCCGCTTCGCTGACGACATCCCCTGGGACGAGTTCGTGATCGTCCGCGCCGAGGATATTCCAGGGCCGAACTACATCGCCCTGATGCACGATGACCAGCCGTGCCTCGCCGATGGCCGCGTGAACCACGCTGACGAGCCGGTTCTGCTGATCGCGCACCCCGACCGCCTGCTGGTCAAGAAGGCGCGCGACGCGATCGAGGTCGTCATCGACCCCGAGCCCGCCGTGCTTTCGATCGACGAGGCCCTCGCAGCGGACCCCGTGATCTGGGGCGAGGCGAACATCATCAAA
>JAGQJP010000325.1 GCA_020430585.1 Myxococcales bacterium
ACGAAGCGTGCGCACTAAAGAGGTGGGCCAGCCCGAAGAGCACGCCGGTCAACGTCGCCACCGCCCAGGCGGGGATCAGCTTGGCCGCCCCGGCAAAGGGCCATCCGCGAAAGGCGTACTCCTCCCACGCGGCGTTGATCAGGGTGGCGATCGCGATGAACCCGGCGAGACCCAGCCAGCGCACGAGATCGACGGACCGAGGGCGCACGCGGATCCCGCCGATGAGCCAGGCGAGACCAAAGACGACGGCGATCATCGACAACCCGATCACGACGCCCGAGAGCAGCCCGCGTGGGCCGAGCACGGGGCGCGGCAAGAGCTCGAAGCGCTGATCGCGAAAGTCGCGCCAGCTGCGGTCGATGAGCAACCCCGCGACGATCATCAAGAGCAGCGCAATCGTGCCGCTCACCAGCTCGCGGTAGAGCCGGGCGACGCCAAACAGCCGCGTCAACTCGTTGCCCACGATCTTGAGCGCCACGGCGCCGATCAGGAACGCCAAGATGAGCGCGACCCTCGCTGCGATTCGTCTCGGTTTCGCCATCGCATTCGCACCTCCTGCTCCCTATAGCGTGTCATCGCGCCGATGTCCATCAACTCTCTTGACAATCGGTACCCAAACACGCTTGCTTGATCCTGCGATCCACTTCGGTGTCGATAGGGGGCTTTACCGATGGCAGGGCAACGTGAGCGTCGCGAGATGCTGCTGACGATTCTTTCGGTCGCCTGGGCCGACGGAGATTTCCACGAACGCGAGCAGCGGCTCTTCGCCGAATTGGCGGAGACCTTCCAGATCGAAAACCACGAGATCGCCGCCCTCCATCGCGATCACGCCGAGGCTCCGAGCCCCGAACGGCTCGCCGCGCTGCTTCCCGACGAAGAGGACCGCATCTTCTGCTACGAAGAGGCGGTGCGGATGTCCTACGCCGACGGCAAGCTCGTCGACGCCGAGCAGCAGCTCCTCGATCAGCTGCGTGAGTGTCTAGAGATCGACGCTGCCCTGGCCCGGGAGATCGAGTCGGAGATCGCCGAGGACGCTCGTGGTTGATGCCCGCTCGTCCCTGAATTGAACCGCGGCGCGTGCTGCGCTACACTGTCATCGTGGTGAGAACCTGCGGAGGAGATGATGCGGTACAGCATGGCGCAAGCGAGCGTTCTCGGGCTCTTGCTCCTCAGCGTGGGCGCGTGTGGCGGAGCCGCATCCGTGATCGCCGCCGGGGCGTCGGGTTTCGGTCCCGGGCCTGGCGACGAGGCGACCGTCGCGGATGCCCGCGGACGGTATCTGACGAGCCAGAGCGAGGAGGAGGAGGGCCACGACTGCTCCGACTTCACGGGCACGGTCAACGAGCTCAGCCAGAGCCAGCTGCCGATCGACATCCGCCAAGATGGCGACGACCTCTACCTGCTCGTCGGCGATCAGACGCCGAGCGCCAACCCGTTTCACCCCACGATTCAGCTCTACGGAAGCCTCGAGAGCTCGGGAGCCTTGAGCGCGCGGGGCTCGTTTTCGCTGAGTCAGTCGGGCACGCAGAACGGCATCTCCGGGACGATCAGCGTCAGCGGATCGATCACCCTCAACGCGACGCTCGCGGGCGACGTGCTCAGCGGCACCTTCGACGTCAGCATCACGACCACGATCAGCGGGATGGGGCAGTCGATCAAGGTGCCCTGCGAGACGAAGGTCACGTTCACCGCCAACCGCTAGACCAGCGAGACCCCGTTGACACTGATCGTAACGTCGATCGAACGCACGATGTGCCACCACCCGCTGGGGATGTACAGCAGATCACCAGGGTGGAGCTCGCCGATCATCGGGTCGGCCTCTCGAAACAGGGG
Organism: Myxococcales bacterium; assembly: GCA_020430585.1. Taxonomy (GTDB): domain Bacteria; phylum Myxococcota_A; class UBA9042; order JAGQJP01; family JAGQJP01; genus JAGQJP01. The sequence continues at coordinate 1,834 of JAGQJP010000325.1, forward strand.
GTGGCGCTCGTAGTCTGGAGCGTAGGCGTTGACCGCGCTATAGAGACCGCGCTGAATGGGAGCATCCGGCTTTTGGTACATCCGCTCGGTCTGCCCCGGATCGTACAGCTCGATCACCTTGGTGCCATGAAGATGCGCGAGGAGATTGATGTGCACGAGGTCCGCGTGGAGCCCCGTCACCGCGCCCGCTCCACCGATCCAGAGATAATTCGCGTACTCCGCCGCGTAGCCGGGTAGAACGTCGTCGAAACGCAGATCGGACACCAGCTCGGGCTGCTCGCCGAGGAGCGCGTAATCCTCTTTGATGCCCCACTCGAGCGCAGGCCCTTCGAACGTGCCGTCGTCGACGCCGCTGAGCAGCTCGACGTAGTCTCGCAACGAGACGCGCTTCCATTGCACCGTCACCTGCTGGATGAAGCTCAACTCCGAGTCCTGCCTGTAGCGCCGAACTCGGATCGGGAACGCGCCATAGGCGTCGCGAAAGAATGCTGGCGTCCACTTGCCCATCGCTGGCCAATCCGCGATCCCGGCGTACACGAAGGGTATCTTGTCGTGGTATTGGTCGAAGAACGTCTCGGTCGTCAGTGAAGATATCCGCGGTAGCGCTCTCGTCATGGTCCGGTCTCTCCGTTCGTTTTGGGTCAGACGTGAGTGCCGAGGACCGACGTGCCTCGATCAGGCAGCCGATGCTTCGTTCCGCACCGCCCGTGACCTTCGGCCTCTCGGTGTTGCACCCACGACGAGTCATGGACACATAGTGACACGTTCCGCCCGTCAACGCACGCGAGACGGATTTCATTTTTGCGGAATATCTGCGACGACAGGAACGCCTACCGTTCATACCCGAGAACGGGAGGGGAATCGTGATTGGATCATCTGGTCGACCGACGGCGATCGTTCTCGTCGCACTTTTCGGGCTTTTGGCCTCTTCTCAGGCGGCGTGTCTCTTCGACACGAGCGTCGACAGCGTCACCTCGACGGCAGACGGTGTCGTCGGCGAACCGGACAGCGATCCTCGATACGGCCTCGATAGCGGGGCGGACCTGTCGATGGGCGCTGACATCGACTACCGCTATGGCCCGGACGGAACGGGGCCCGACAGCACCGGCGACGAGGACACGGGCCCGGACGACGCGCGTCCGATCGATGGCGTTCTCGCCGACGGCGACACGGGGCCGCTCGACGCCTTCACCGCTGACGACGTCGGCCCCGACGAGGAGGGCCTCACCACGGACAGTGCGGATCCGAGCGACGCCGTCAGCACCGACGACGCGGCGGAGCTCGACACGACGCTCGTGGTCGACGCCAGCCATCCGCCCTGCGAGGGGCCGGGATTCGCGCCGCAGCCACTCGTCTGGTCGACGCCCTTCGGTGCGAGCACGATCGACACGCTCGATAGCGATAGCCCGTTGCGGCTCTATGCTCTGATGGACATGAACGGCGACGAGAGGCCGGACCTCGTCGTGACCTACGTCTACGGCGAGACGGTGGGCACCGACGCCTGGCAGGTCTACCTCAACGAAGGCAAGGGCTTTGCCGCGACGCCACTCAGCTGGCCGACCCCCTTCGGTGCCAGTCGGACGGACACGCTGGACGAGGTGTACCCGTGGCACATCTACTCCCTGCGGGACATGAACGGCGACAAGCGGCCGGACCTCGTCGTGGCCTACCGCTACGGCGACGACGTGGGCAGCGATCACTGGCTCGTCTACCTCAACGACGGCAGCGGGTTCGCAAAGACGCCGCTCGTCTGGCCGATCCCCTTCAGCGCCTACCGGCCGGACACGCTCGAGGTCGAGTATCCCGAGCGGGTGTACACGCTCGTGGACATGGACGGCGACGAGCGCCCCGATCTGGTCGTGACCTTCGTCAGCGGTCAGACCGTCGGGGCGAGCGACTGGCTCGTCTATCGCAACACCGGCGACGGATTCGCCCAGACGCCGCTCAGCTGGCCGCTCCCCTTCCCGGCCAACCGGCCCGACACGCAACACGAGCCGAACGCGTACCGGATCTACACCCTCCGCGACCTCGACGGCGACCGACGTCCCGATCTCGTGCTGACCTTTACCTACGGCCAACCGTCGGCCCAGAAGCAGTGGCTGGTCTATCATAATGGCGGTGACGGCTTCAGCGCGACCCCGCTCGTCTGGTCGGTCCCCTTCGTGGCGAACCGGCCCCAGACGGTGGACGTCGAATACCCGGATCGGATCTACACCCTCGCCGACATGGATGGCGACGACCGGCCCGATCTGCTGATCACCTGGGTCTACGACCAGAGCGTCGGCACCCACAATTGGCTCGTCCATCGCAACACGGGCAGCGGCTTCGACACGACCCCGCGCTGCTTCCCGATCCCCTTCCGCGCCACGCGCCCGGACTCACGCCTCGACACCTCGCCGCTGCGACTCTATGCGCTGCTCGACATGGACGCGGACAAGCGCCCGGATCTGGTCCTCACCTTCTCGTTCAACGAGGTCTTGGAACCCAACGCGTGGTGGGTCTACCCGAATCAGCTCTGACCGACGCCCCAGCTCGCCACGGGGACAGTCGTCGCGGGAAACCGCCGTCCGCAGTGATTCCCAGGAGGGCGCTCAACGGCAGACGTTCTTCGTCTCGTCGAATTCCACGCACGCGTACGGGGCGCACTCGTCGGAGCTGAGGTTGCAGCCGAAGCGGACGCCGCAGACCTCGTAGAGCGAGTCGGTGTCGCCGAGCTCGTGGGTCACGGTCGTATCGAGCCAAGGCGGGCAGTTGCCGTCGATGTCGCGTTCGGGGATGCAGACGCCGACGACGTTGCAGACGAAGGTCACGCTGGTGCCGCCGAGCGTGTTGCAGGAGTCGGTGTTGGTACACGAGCACTGCCCGCCGGGAAAGTTGGTGTTGCAGAAGGAGTCCGCCGAGACCTTTTTGCAATCCGTCGAGGTCTTGCATTGCGCCCAGTCGTCCGGTACGAAGCCGCCGCCGACGTCTGTTTCCGTCGCGTCGTCGCTGTCGGCTGCCGCGCTCCCATCGGGGTTCGCGTTGCCGTCGGTGGCGCCGTTTCCATCGTCGCTGGAGCTGTCGGCGCCGAGCTGGTCGAGGCTCTGGACGTCCTCTGTGCCCTTCGCATCGCCCGGCACGGCATCGGCCGAGGTGTCAACGACGCTGAGATCGAAGGCAGGCACGCCGTCTTGGGCGAGGCTGTCGGCGGTCGTCGTACCGTCGCCCTGATCGAGGGTCGCGTCGCTCGTGCTCGTCGCCTTCGAGCTCGAACCGCAGCCAGCGCCGCCAACGCCCAGCGCCGCGAGCAGGAGTATCAGCATCCACGTAAAATCTGCGAATTTGGTCGGCATCGGTCGTTCCTCCGCTCAATCGAGCTTGTGTACGATCACCGGTAGTCGCGGCGTCAACTGGTAGAGGTCGGTGCGCCGATCGTAGAGCGGGCGCGTGCTGCCCTGCTCGCGGTTGGTCATCAGGCTGCCCATGTCGAGATCGGCGACGACCACCGTCTCGACGTTCGGATCGGCGCGTCCCGCTTCGGCATGAGGCGGAAAGCCGTAGTCGCTCGGCGTATAGACCGCCGACTCGGCGTAGTTCAACAGATAGCTGCGGTTGAGGATCGTCCCGCAGTTCCCCGAGGTGACGACGTAGATCGAGTTCTCGATCGCCCGCGCTCTTGCGCAATAGCTCACCCGATAGTGCCCCTTGCGGTCGTCGGTGCTGTAGGGCACGAAGAGGATCTCCGTCCCAGCCAGCGTCAACAGCCGCGTAGGCTCGGGAAACTCGACGTCGTAGCAGACCTGGATCGCGATCCGCGCGTAGGGCGTCTCGAAAACATTGAGGGAGCTGCCCGGTCGCATGTCCCAGATCTTGCGCTCGTACGGCGTCGGGTGCAGCTTGTCCTGCGTGCAGACCTCTCCCGTTGGCGTGAACAGGTGCGCTACGTTGTAGATCAGCCCGTCGCGCTCGACGGGGTGCGAGCCCGCGATGATGAAGAGGTCGTAGCGCTTGGCCAGGCGGGTGAAGAGCTCGAGATACGCCTTGGTGAACTTGGTCAGCTCGACGATCTGTCGGCGGTCGTCCCAGTCCCGGGGGATCAGCGTGAGGAGCTGCGCCGTGAACATCTCGGGCAAGAGCAGAAAGTGGCCGAGGTAGGTGTCGGCGGTCTCTACGAAGTACTCGGTGGTTCGCTCGAACTCGTCCCAGCTCGCCATGTCGCGCAACAGGTACTGGGCGGTGCAGACCCGTGCCTTTCGCACCACGCGCCGCAACGGGGCGGCGGCGACCTTGCGGCGCTCGGGCTTGAAATCCGGGTTCAGCATTTCGAGGACGGTGCAGATGTTCACGCTCGACTTGTCGTGGACGTAGTCGACCAGCGTTCGCCGCACGGTGTAGCCCGCCGAGAGGTGAGCGTTGAGGGCGCTGTCTTTGAGCTCCCCCGCCTCGACCTTCTCGACGTACTCGTCGGCCGTGTACTTGCCGACCCAGTCCTTGAACCCGGGGATCCGGCCGTAGGCCATCATGCGCCGCAGGTTGTAGCGCTTCATCAGCCGCTTTCGCGCGACGTAGAGCTTCTTCGAGATCCCGCGGCCCCGGAAATCCGGATGCACCGCGATGTCGGCGCCGTAGAGCGTATCGCCGTGAGGCGTGTGTGTGCTGAAGCTGCCCGAGCCCGTGATCTCGTTGTAACGGTAGTCGTCGGGCAGGTCGTCGAGCTGCACGATCAATGACGTCGCCAGCCCGACGATCGTTCCCTCGATCTCGGCGAGGAACTGTCCCTCGGGAAACGCCTGCATCTGCATTCCGTACTTCCGAGCGTCGTAGGTGTCGATGCCGACGATCAGGTCGGGATAGGCGGCGATCTGACAGCTGACGATGCCCGGCAGGTCGTCGATCGTCCAGTTGCGTATCACGACGCGACCTTTCGGCTTCGTCTTCCCCCCTGAGCTCTGGTTCTTCGGCATGCGCTGACTCCCAAATTCCCGCGCCGGCAGCGGTGATTGCGTTGGCGCGTCAGTCTACCACGACGTCCGTCGTCCGCCAAGCGGCGCCGTGCGAGGGCGGAGGAGCTCGACGATCGCCGGGATGCTCATTTCGTGACCGTTGCACCCGGTATCACGTTGGCCGTGAAGCTGCGCCAGCTCGAACCGCCGCGTTCGTCGCGGATCACGACCCAGAAGGTGACCTCACCGGTGTAGTCATCCGGTGAATTCCACGTCGTCTTCGGATCGACGTCGGTCTCGCCGCTGCCGAGGATTCCCTTGCGCCCGCCGCTCTCGTCGGGGCTGAAGCCGCCCTCGGTGGCGTACCAGTTGTAGACGATGCGCTCGCGCTCGTCTCGCACCTCGCCCGTAAAGGTTACGAGAGGGTAGGACTCTTGCGATCCCTCCACGGGCGTCGGGATCACCTCGATCTCGGCGTCGCCTGGCAGGTTGAGCGGCTTGGGCCCGAAGACCGTTTCGCCGTCGAAGGTGATGTCGGCGATCGCCGGGTTGCGATTCGGCTGGCGTCCCTCGGGCTGCGGATAGCCGAAGACCATCAGCTTGGCGGCAGCGATCGGTCCGAACTGCCAGTGCAGCAGCACGGTCAGCCCGCCCAGGCCCTTGTATTTGTCGGCTTCGTAGAGCTTGGTCATGAACGCCAGATCGAGCTGGATCGACACCGTCACGTCGCCGATCGAGGCCGTCGACTCGTGGACCAGCCGTCGCTGCTCGCTATTGTCGCAGCGCCCGGACTGGGTCGGCGGGCAGGCCCAGACCATCAGCGGTGCCGAGATCACCGTCCCGCTCGGATCGACCAGCAGCGCGGTGACGTCGAAGGGCGGAATCGGATCGTCCGCGCTGCTGATGATGATCTCTGGCGGGTCGGCCCGTAGACCGAGAAATCGCAGGTCCTTCACCTTGCTGCGGCTCTCGAGTCCTCCGATGCAGCCGACGCTGAAGAGCCAAACTCCGAGCAGCACAATGTAGCCTGCTCGACGTCGCGGCGTGATGTCTAGCATCCCCGCCGTGTCTCGCATCCGTGTGTTCATCGCTCTCCTCAAAACTTCCCGCGAATCCCGATGCTCGGCAGGATCGGGATCCCGGGGATCGTCTGCGACTGGACGAATCGATAGTCGTAGCGCGTCGCCTCGGCGTTCTTGGCGTAATAGACGTTCTGGATGTCGAGGTAGACCTGCAATTGCCAGAGGTTGAACTTCCAGGTCTTCTAGACGCGCAGATCGAGCTGGTGAAAAAAGCCCCGTCGGGCGTTGCGTCGCTCGGTGATCAGCCGCAGGTAGGTCGCCGAATCGCCAGAGAAGGTGCCGCCAACGACGCGGGTCTCCGGGCGCCCGGTGACCGCCCGGAAGCGCATCCCGAGCTCCCAGCCGCGGCCGAGGCGGAACGAGGCGACGATGTTCAGGATGTGCGTCTGATCGAAGGGCCCGAGCACGTACTTGCGGCCATCCCGCTCGGTCTCGAGGTTGCGCATCAGCGTGTAGGAGATCCAGCCGTAAAACCATTTGTAGGGGTCGTGTCGGATCAACAGCTCGAGCCCGTACGACTCGCCGTCTCCGCTTTGGCTGAACTTCAGCGCCCGCGGGATGCCGCTCGAGTCGGTGACGATCTGTCGACTCTGTTGGATCGGGTCGTGGAAGTGCAGATAGAAGGCGACCAGCTCGATCCGGAAATAGCGCGTGAAGGCGTACTCGGCGCCGATCGAGTAGTGCTCGGCCCAGCTCGGCTTTAGCTGCGGGTTGCCGAAGGTCTTGTCCAAGAAGAGCTCGAACGCGGGCTGAGAGAAGAGGCCGACACCGAGCTTGAGCGTCGCCGCCTTGGTCAGCTTGAAGTTCATGTTCAGCCGCGGATCGAGGCGCGCTCGGTCGTTCGCCGGTGTGTGGTAGTAGGTCAGTCGCACCCCGGGAACGATCGACCACCAGGAGAACGGCTTGTAGGTGGCTTCGAAATAGAGCGCCCCCGAGATCGAATCGATCGAGCGTTTGATCGATTGTACCTCGCCGCCACCGAAGGTCGTGTTGCTGAACCAGAGCCCTGGCGGGGGGCGGTAGTCGGGCGGCGTGGTGATCTGAGACGTCGCCACGGTTCGGCGGTAGAGGAAGTCGAGGCCGAAGTCGAAGCGCAGTGTCTTCGAGAGGTAGTGGGTGACGTCGAAGCGCAGCCCGAGCTCCCAGACGAGCAGATCGAAGCCGATCTGATCCTGGGTTCCACTGTCATTCTCAAAGCGCGTGATGTCGAGGCCGAGGATCGGCGAGAGAAGGAAGCGCCACTTGGTGCCGATGTTCGCTAGCCACTTGGCGTTGATCCGATGAAAGCCGATGTGACTGTCTAGATTTAGGGAGTTGCGAGCGTCCTTCGAACGCGTGACCAGGCGCAAGAGGTCGTCCGACCCGAAGGCGAAGAACGAGAAGTAGTCGTCCCCCTTCAGGTCGACGTCGAGGCGTAGTTGATAGTCGTAGTAGACGGGCAACACCGTCGCAAAGCGGTCGCCCTTGAGAACCAACGGGAGGATCAGGTCGATGTACGAACGCCGCGCCGAGAGCGCAATCGAGACCTTCTTCGAGATCGGGCCCGAGACGTAGACGCCCGTGTCGAAGAGGTTGATGTTGACGTCGCCACCCCACTTCTTGCGTTTGGGCCGCGTCGTCTGGACGTCGATGATCCCCGTCAGTGTTCGGCCGTAGCGTACGCTGAAGTTACCAGGGAAGAAGTCGATGCGTTCGAGGAAGCTCGGGTTCAGTATCGAGGGCCCGCCGAGAAAGTGATAGATCACGGGCACTTCGTGGCCGTCGACGAAGACCGACGAGTCGCCAGGCGTCGCGCCGCGGACGACGAGGATCCCGATCAAGAACGGCGGGCGCGCTACGCCGGGGAATGTCTGAATCGCCCGCAGCGGATCGCCGAAGGTCCCGGGGACCGACCGCAGCTCCTCTTTCTGCAGCGTCTTGCGCGAGATGCCGCGCACCGGACGGCGGCCGATCACGATGATCTCGTAGGGGCCAGCGACGAGCTTGTCCGCCCGCACGACCAGCTGGAGCTTTCGCTGACCGGGCCCGATCACGAAGCTCCGCTTGGTGTTGCGGTGACGCACCGAGAAGACGACGAGCTGATGACGCCCTGGCGGCAGGTGTTGGAACCGAAAGCGTCCGTTGCTGTCTGTGCGCACTTCGAGCTTGAGCGCCGGAATCGCCACCGCTGCCGCCTCGATCGGCAGGCGCGTGCCGCGTTCGAGGAGCCGGCCGCGGAGCTCGGTGCCCGTTGGCGTCGGTGGTTTCGGACGCTCGATGATGCGCCGCTCGACGCGGAAGTGATAGGTGTAGCGCAAGCGCACTCGTGCAGGCTTTCCGTTGACCAGGGCGGGCGAGAAGACGAACGTCTTGACCGCCTCGAGGGCCGCCTGGCCCATGCCGTAGCCCGGATCGCGCTCAATCTTGGCCTGGATCACGCGCCCCTTCTCGTCGATCACGATCACGAGGCGTACCGAGCCAGAGATCCCCTTGGCCAGCGCGGCTTTGGGGTAGAGCGCCTTGACGAAGGTCGTGACCCGTGGTGGTCGCGTCAGTTTCTGCTTCGGCGGTGGCTTCGGAACGACCCGTTTCCACTTTACGTCGTCGGGGGCCGCCGCGGCCCGCGAGGCGAGGGGGCCGATCAACAGCGCGATCGCCCCGACGATGATGGCGCGCATCGCTCGTTTCATCGCAGGTTGAAGGTGAAGGCCAGGGGAATCTCGATCGTCACCTTCTTGCGCAGGATCATCCCCGGGGCAAAGCGCATCTTGAGCGCCGCGTTCTTGCTGTTCTGGTCCAGGATCGGGTGGACCCGTTCGAGGAAGCGGACGAATTCGGTGCTGCCGTCGGGCCGCACGCGGACGAGTAGGCGCACCGTGCCGTACACCCCGATCTCTCGCAGCCGCTCGGGATAGGCTGGCCGCACCGAGCGGAGGATCCGTGGCATCGCCGTCACACGATGGATCGCCGTGACCGTTGGCTTGCCGTCCTTCGGCGCGTCGGGGATCACCCGCGGGTTCGAACCGACGCGCGGCTTGCGCGGCTGACGCTGGGGTTCGACCGTCTCCGACTCGAGGTTGATCTCGTTGTCGAGCAGGTCGACGACCTCCGGCTTCTCCGACGGTTTCGGCGCTACGCTCGGCTTCGGCTTGTCGAGGCGTACATAGCGCTTGATCTTGCGCCGCGGCGGTCTCGGCTTTTCCGGTTTCTTCGGCTCGAGCTTCTTGGTCTCTTTCTTTGGCTCCTTCTTTTTCTCTTTTTTTGGCTCGGGCGGCTTCTCCACCGGCGGGAGAATCTTCGCCACGGGCTTGGGGGCCGGCGGCGGGGCGATCAGCTCGATCTCGATCTCCTTCTCCTCGGGCGGCGCCTTTCTCGGGATCGGCAGCCAACCCTCGGTGCGGCTCAGGGTGAAGTGACTCCCGATCGAGAGCAGACCGAACAGGAGCCACTTCCACGCGGCGTTGGTCGATCGGCGACGCGGCCGAGGCGCGCCCGATTGCGTCGCTGGCTGTTGTTCGGTTTTGGAGGTCACGCTGAGCCCGCACGTTCTTTTCTGTTTAATTTTTGTCTAAATGATAGCGGCTCGTACCGACGCGGACAAGGCAATTTCGCGCGGCACCGTCTATTTGTGTGTGGTTCCGGGCTTTTCGATCTGGGCGTCGCGCAGGACGCTTCGGCCGAAGCGCAATGAGAGCTGGACGCGGCCACAGTTGTATCCGACGCGGTCGCCCCGGGTCCAATCGGGCTTGCCCAGGCGCTCCAAGAGCAGCTTGCGTCGCTGGCCGATCGCGAGGAAGTGTCGCACCAGGAAACAGCTGATCTCCCGCCATTCGGGTTGCGTACGGAACTCACGGAGCACCTCGGCTTCGACGGTCTTGCGCTTCAGCCGATACAGAACATAGAGCGCGGCGTAATCATTTCGTCGTCGATAGCGCTGCAAGAGATCGGCCACCTCTTCGACCGTGAGCTTGATGATGCGCTCGAGCGGACGCTTGGCGATTCGCCGGATCGCCCGTTCGTAGCAGACCTGCAGCGGGTAGTTCGAATCGGCGAGGTGATCCGAGTCGACCGTTTTCCACTCGCGATACCAGGAGCGCGTGATGAACGCCTCGCGCAGCAACAAGAGGGCGTGCGGCACGCGGAACGCGCCGAGGACCATCGCCGCCATCGGTGAGCCCGTCAGCTTCAGCTCGCGCATCATCGCGCCAAAGACCCGCGTGCGATAGGTCAAGATGAACTTGCGCTCCTCGTCATCGAGAAAGGGATTGGCGCTGCGGCGCTGGATATCCCACTCCATGCATTGGCGCCAACCTGCGCGCTTGGGGATCTTGTACTCCATCAGGTAGTCGAGTCGCTCATCGTTCTGCATCGCTGGTCGGCCGGCGGGCGTGTCGATCAGCTGGAGCAGGAGGTAGCGCTCGTCTTTGCTCTTGATCTTGCGAGCGATCTCGACGATCGCACGCGCCGTGGTGAGCGACGAGTCGGTCTCCCAGGCCGCCTTTGCCACGACCCACCGCGTGAAGCTGGCGCGCACGCGACGCAGCGCCTTGAGCAGCGGGGTCAGGGCCTCTTTTTGGGGCAGATGGGTCAAGCCGACGGCAGCGACGTGGACGACCGTCTCGTTTGCGCTCTCGAGCAGTGGAATCAGCCGCGCCAGAACCTTCGGATCCTTGATCAGCTGGACCAGGTATTCCGCCTTCAGCTGCGCCACCTTCCCGTTGGTCAGACCCGAGGCGAGGCGCCTGATCGTGCGGCCCCCTTCATCGTGCGTAGCGAGTTGCTGCGCCGCCTTGGACCAGCGGTAGTAGGCCCCCGATTCGAACTCGGCCCAGGTGAACTCCCAGTCCGAATCCGCACGAGCCGTCGTTGGCGCCAGCGTCGAGAAGAGGAGCACCGCGACCAACGCCGCGCGGGTGAACGCGAGGCCCGATCGCCGTCCAACGATATGGCGGTCACGCGTCATCTCAGCTGTCCTCGTCGGCTTCCAGACCCGTTGCGAGCTGTGGGTCGTTCGGTTTGAGCAGCTCGTGGACGACGCGCGTCGCATAGCAGCCCTTCGGCAGCGTCAACACGAGACGAATTCCCGCCTCGTCGGTGGCGACGAAGGCGTCGTCCAGCGCGACGCGCGCGATGCGTCGGGTCCCGTCGAGCTTCGCCCGGCGGAAGGCGCCCTCTTCGATGCCGCTGCGCGCCAAGAGCTCTCGCTCGCGTGCCCCCGCGTCGGCCGTCGCCTCGCGCATCTTGGCGCCATACATCGGGCCGGTGTAGCCGATCTCACCCGAGTCGAAGCGCGCCTGCGCCTCGTCGCGCTCATCGGGCACAACGTCGAAGATCCCGCCGCTCGTGCGCTTCTGCGCGACGTCGCCGGGTAGGATCCGCGCGTAGTCTCCCCGGGCGATGCGCTCGGCGAGCCAGACATTGAACAGCGCCGATTGGAAGGCGTTCACGAAGAGACGCTCCTTGAAGCTTCGCGGACGGTGTCCGCGTCGAAGGATGGATTCTCCTCGCATCGCGTTGCGCTGGTCAACCCCAAAGCGCTGCGCTCCGTAAAAATTCGGTAGCTCGGCCGCCCGGAGCTCCTCGATCAGGCGCGCGGCGGTTGCGAGCTCGCGCTCGGGCTCGGCGCTGCAACGTAGGGTGATCGTGAAGCGATTTCCCGCCAGGTGGCCGCGTCGCAACTTGTTTCGGTGGCGCGTCAGCGCCACCAGCGCCACCGCCATCTCCGATTCGACGCGACGACGCACCTCGTCGAGGGCGATGTTGGGCAGATGGAGGGAAAACGCCTGCGTCGCGAGGGCGAGCTTGTCTTTCATTCCGGCGTACCCGACGTCGACCTCGCCGAGGCCGAAGAGCCTCTGAAGCTCGAGCGCCAGCTCGCGCGTCGTCTGCCCGCGCCGCTCGAGGGTGAGGTAGACGTGCGGCCCCTCTCCGAGCGCCTCGTAGAGCGGCAGCTCGTCGACGCGAAAGTCGTCGGGCTCCGCTTTGAACGTGGCGTTCACG
>JAGQJP010000326.1 GCA_020430585.1 Myxococcales bacterium
GGTTGACCTCGATCAGGCGCGCCATGTTGTCGGCGCGCTCGAGATAGCGGTGCATCCAGAAGCAGCTCTCGGCGACCCGACAGATCATCGTCATCTCGCCTCCAAAACCCAGGTGTCCTTGCTGCCGCCGCCCTGGCTCGAGTTGACGACGTAGCTGCCGGCGATCAGGGCGACGCGGGTGAGCCCACCGGGCAGGACCCAGCGCCCTTTGGCCCCGGTCACGATGTAGGGGCGCAGGTCGACGCGACGCGGAACGAGCCCATTCTCGGCCCAGGTCGGGCAGGTCGAGAGCTCGACGAGCGGCTGCGCCACGTAGCCCTCAGGCTTCGCTCGCAGGCGCTCGGCAAAGGCGCTCCGGGTCTCGGCGCTCGCCGTCGGCCCAATCAACATCCCGTAGCCTCCCGAGCCGTCGGTCTCTTTGACCACGAGCTGCTCGAGGTGGGCCAGCACGTGGCTCAGCTCGGCCGGGACCCCGCAGCGAAAGGTCGGTACTTGTCCCAGGATCGGCTCCTCGGCGAGGTAGAAGCGGATCATCTCGGGGACATAGGGATAGATCGCCTTGCTGTCGGCGACGCCGTTGCCGATCGCGTTGGCCAACGAGACCGATCCGGCGCGATAGGCGTCGAACAGATGCGGCACCCCGAGCAGCGAATCCTCGCGAAAAGCGTGGGGATCGATGAAATCGTCGTCGATCCGCCGATAGATCGAGGTCACCCGTTCGGGCCCGCGGGTCGTGCGCAAGAAGAGCTCGTTGTGGCGAACGAAGAGATCGCTCCCCTGGACCAGCGGAATCCCCATCCGTCGAGCGAGGAAGGCGTGCTCGAAGTACGCCGAGTTGTAGGGGCCGGGCGTCCAGACCACCGAGAGACCGGGCGCTGGGGCGATCGAGGCGATCGCGTCCCGCAGGCGTAGCGCGTACTCGTCGACGGGGCGCACCCCGGTTGCCTCGAAGACCCGCGGGAGCAGGCGCTTGAGGACGTTGCGGTTCTCCAGCACATAGGAGACACCCGAGGGCACGCGCAGGTTGTCCTCGAGCACAAGGAACTCGCCCGTCGGCGCCCGTACCAGGTCGATCCCAGCGACGACGACGTAGACCCCTCCCGGGGGCGTCAGCCCGGCGACCTGCGGGCGAAAACCGGCGCCACCGCTCACCAGATGCGCGGGAACCTTGCCCTCGGCAACGATCCGCTGCTCGCCGTAGACGTCGCCGAGAAAGTGCTCGATCGCCTCGAGACGCTGCATCAGCCCGCGCTCGACGGTGTTCCACTCCGCTGCGGTCAGCACCCGCGGCACCATGTCGAAGGGAAACGTCTTGTCGGTGCCGCGGGCGTCGGAGTAGACGGCGAAGGTGATCCCCGAGCGCATGAAGGTCGCATCGGCGAGCGCCTGACGCCGTCGGTACTCGGCGGTGGGCAAGACGTTGAGCGCCTCGACGACGCGTTCGAGGGCCGCGCGCGGCACGGCGCCGCCGGCGTAGAACTCGTCGTAGACCCCCGGCAGCGGGCGGTAGTCGCCGAAGAGGGTCTGACGCTGGGCTGGTGAATCGTGACTCGACATCGCCCGAGTATACCAAAGACGGCGTCTACCCCTCAAGGGAATCGGGTCTACTGGCGGATCAGAACGTAGCCGCTGGTGATATCGAGGAGCGTCGGGCGGTTGGCCGGTGAGAGCCCGTCCTTCTGGGTGTTGTCGCCGACGTAGATCTCGTTGCAGCCGTCACTGATCCAGTAGATCGTGTAGTAGTTGATCTCCGGCGTCAGAAGGTCGATCTGGGTCGCCAGCTTGCCGCCCTGATCGGCGGTCGAGCCGATCTTGATCGTCCCGTTGTACGTCGTCGGCGTCGGCGTCGACGAGCAGCTCGAATCGGCGACGCCGTGGTCCCGCAAGGTCCAGCTAAAGCTGCTGCCGGTCGTCTCCCCCTGGAAGACGAAGAAATCGGTGTAGTAGCGCAGCCCGTTCCCGTAGTCGTCGCTGTAGCAGGTGCTGAGCCAGCTCCCGGTGATGCCACAGGGCGCGCTCACGTCGTTCTCGACGTCGCTCGTGGCGAGGTCCGGCGTGTTCGTATCGTTGCTCGAGGCGTCCTTCGGCGTCACGTCGCTCGGCGTCGTCTCGTCGGTTGACGAGAGATCCTCGGGCGGCGCGGTGTCGCTCGGCGCGGTGTCCGAGACGGTCGTGTCGTCGGGCCCCGCGGCGTCCTTCGTCGACGAGTCTTCCAACGAGCTGTCACCCGGGCTCGCCGTGTCCTCGCTGCTCGTATCATTGGGGATCGCGGCGTCGCTCGTGTCGCTGGGGCTCGTGCTATCCGAGCCCGAAAGATCGGGCGTGCCGAGCGAATCACTGATCAGATCGCCGACGCTCGTGTCCGTTTGTCCCGTGCTGTCGGCGGTCGTCGGCGTCGACTTGCTCGCACACGCGCCGATCAGCAGGCACGCGGCGATCAGGGCGAGGTAACGGGCTCTCGCTGCGTTTCTCATCACGTTGCATCCTTCTGGTTCGATACCCGAAGCATAGCGCAATCGGCGGGACAGATCCATCGCTCTGCCGCGACCGTCGATCCAGCGCCCTATCGACGGCGATCGACGCTCTCGATCGCGGTCAACCCAATGAGCCGTGGGGCCAGACCGCGTGAACCCCGCGAACGCCGTTGACGAGTTGCGTGATCCGGAGGTCGACCACGGCGCTGGCGAGGGCCAAGGCGACGCCGCGCGATACGTCGAGCTCGCGGGCGATCAGCCGCAAGATCCCATCGAGCGCCTGCTCCACGGCGCGATCGAGATCCCGATCGAAGCCGAGGGTGACCCACCCTTGCGGGGTCCACGCGTGGGGCATCGACTCGGCGATGTCGTCGCGGAGGGTGTAGCGCAGCGTGACGCGCTCCATCATGCACTCGATCGCCGACGCGGCGACCTCGCCGTCTCCCTGGCGCGCGTGGCCATCGCCGAGCGAGACCAGGGCACCGTCGACCTCGATCGGCAAGAAGAGCTTGGTCCCACGCACGAGGGCACGACAATCCATGTTTCCCCCCGTTCGGCGGGGAAACCAACCCGTTTGCCAACCGTCGACGTCCGCCGGCATCCCGATGATCCCGAGAAAGGGCTGCAGCTCGACGCGCTGTCCGAGCTCGCTGACGCCGATCAGCGCGTCGGGATCGAGCTCCCAGCGCAACAGCGTCGACGGCTCGTCGGCGAGCCCGAGGGCGCGGATCAACGGGCCGTTGAAGCCGTTGTCTCCCGCGAAGGTCCAGCCCCAGGTCGCCGGGCGGATCTCTTCGAGCTCGATCTCGAGCATCTGTCCGGGCCGGGCACCACGAATCGCGACGGGGCCGCAGAGCGCGGGTCCGTCATCGCGCTCGCCCCCCCGCGGCTCGAATTTCGGTCGCCAGTTGCCCTCGAGGGGGTGTTGCCCCATGCCCCACATCACATCGAGCGTCTGGCAACTCACACGCTCGCCCGATTCGATCTGGAGCGCCGGCTCGAGATCCCGGCGAAACTGCCCGTGCAGCGCGGCACGGGTCGGACGTAGAACGTTTGTCATCCGCTCCCTCTTGTCGAACCGCCGCCACCAGCGGCGCTCTGGATGCGGCGGTCAGTATCGCACGATCGCCCCGGCTCGGTAAAGACGGCGGGAACCTCCGAACGCGTGCTGGAACGAGCCGTGCCGCCTTTACAGCGGGCACCGGACCTGATAGCCTCTCGGATCAATCGAAACGATTCACACCGTGTCGCACGGGAACCATGGCGGTCTGATGCACAAGAAACTCTGGTCGATCCTGCTCTTGTTCCTCTCGCTCAGCCTCGCGCCAACGGCTCGGGCGGCGACGATCGCTTTCTGTGGCCGCAGCTACGAGACCACGGCGAAGAGCGTCAGCTGCTCGGACAAATCGGTCTACTCGATCGAGGCGCTGGCGCAGCTCAAACAGCTCGAGACCCTTGTCCTGCACGGCACGGGTGTCGTCGATCTGTTTCCCCTCAAAGACTTGACGAGCCTGGTCCGCCTCGACCTCGGCAACACGCCCGTAATGGAGATCACGTCGCTGGCGGCGCTGCGGCGACTGCGCGTCCTCTCGCTGGCGAAGACCCGCGTCGCCGACCTCTCGACCCTCGGCCGCCTGTCGTCTCTGCGCGAGCTCGATCTCTCCCAGAATCGCGCGATTCGGACGTTTGGCGCCCTGGCCTCGCTGCGAGTGCTGCAGAAGCTCGATCTCAGCGGAACCTGGGCCAGTGATCTCACGATGCTCAAAGGGTTGGTGGAGCTCGTCGAGCTGAACATCTCGTTTACCGAAGTGAGCGACATCGCGCCGCTCGCGGGTCTCAAGAAACTCAAGCGCCTGCGCATGATGTCGACGCGGGTGACGCGGCTAGAGCCCCTCGCCGGCCTCGCTGAGCTCGAGCAGCTCGGCCTCGGCGGTACACGTGCGAGCCTCGTCCCGCTGCGCTCGTTGAAGAAGCTGAGAAAGCTCGAGCTGCTCTGGGCCGACCGGCTCAAGGATCTGACGCCGATTCGCGACTTGACTTCGTTGCGCGAGCTAGGGCTCCAGGGGACGTCGCTCACCGACCTGTCTGTGTTGTCGAAGCTGGGCAACCTCGAGGCGCTTCGCATCCGCTACTGCCGGGTGACGAGCCTCAAGCCGATCGCCGGGCTCACGCGGCTGCGACTCCTCGACGTGGGCCGCACCGAGCTGCGCAATCTCGACGACATCACCGCCTTCAAACGGCTCGAGAAGCTCTACCTCGTCAACACCAAGATCCGGAACCTGCGCCCCCTGCGCAAAATGAAGCAGCTGAGCTGGCTCAGCATGCGCGAGACCCCGGTCGAGGACCTCGTATCGCTGCGTGCGCTCAAACAGCTGAAGTTCCTCGACCTGCGCAAGACGCGACTCAGCAAGAAGCAGCTCGCGGCGCTACGGAAGGCGCTGCCGCAGACCACGCTGCGAACCAACGGGGAATGAGGTGAGATGTCCACCCAACGGCTGCTGATCGTCGATCCTTCGCCCGCCATCGTCGCCCAGCTCTCGTCGGCGCTCGCCGAGTGGACGCTGATCGCGGCGCAGAGCGCGGAAGAGGCGCTGGCGCTGCTCGACGCGGACCCCTTGCCCGATCTGATCCTCGCCGACGTCAAGCTCCAAGGGTTGAGCGGCTTCGAGCTCTGCGCGCACGTGAAGCGCTTCGTGCGCACGAAAGAGATTCCCGTGATCTTTCTGACCGCCGTCGACGATCCCGCGAGCGAGGCCCACGGCCTGTGGCTCGGAGGCGTCGACTACGTCAAAAAGCCCTTCACCAACGCGGTCGTGCGGGCGCGGGTGGCGACGCACCTCTCGCTGCGACACGCCGAAGCGCAGATTCGCGACCACGCCACGCAGCTCGAGCGGACGGTCACCGAGCGCACCGCCGAGCTGCAGCGGGCGGTTCACGACCTGCATCGGGCAGCAGACGACACGGTGCTGCGGCTTTCCCGCGCCGCCGAGTTCCGCGACGACGAGTCGGGGCAGCACGTGCTGCGTATGGCGCAATACTGCCGTGCGATCGCCCTCTCGGCAGGGCTCGGAGAGGCGCACGCGCGGCTGATCGAACAGGCGGCGCCACTCCACGACATCGGCAAGATCGGCATCCCCGATCGCGTGCTCCTCAAACCGGGCAAGCTCGACGCCGCCGAGTGGGCGCTGATGCGCGAGCACCCGCGGATCGGAGGCGACATCCTCGCAGGCTCCTTCTCCGAGGTGCTGCAGCTCGGCGAGACGATCGCCCGCTGGCACCACGAGCGCTGGGACGGCGACGGCTACCCCGACCGGCTCCAGGGCACGGCGATCCCCGTCGAGGCGCGGATCGCGGCGATCGCCGACGTCTTCGACGCGCTGACCTCCAAGCGACCGTACAAGGAGGCGTTCGCCGTCGAGGAGGCGCTCTCGATCATGCGCGACAGTCGCGGCGGACACTTCGATCCGACGCTGCTCGACGCCTTCCTCGCCTGCATGGGCGAGATCCTGACGATCAAAGAGCGCCACCGCGGCAGCGAAATGAGCTACCTCGTGCGCGTCAGCCGCCTCGGAGCGGACGACTGAGGCGCATCTCGGCATCGGGCGCGCAAAAGATTGAAAAAAAGAGCCGTCTCGCTATACTCGGGACTACAGCAGGGCCAAATCGACAACCGCCATTGCCAGCGAGAGGTTCGTTTCATGAGCACCGAAGCCGATCAGCGCACGCCGAGCGAACGCAGCACCCACCCGAAGTTCCAGCGGAAACAGCCCGTACGGGTCAAGGTCAAGCTCAAGAGCGGCAGCGTGCTACTCGGTGATTGCCACGTCGACTTTCCCGACGGCCGGATTACCGATGTGCTCAACGACGAACGCTCCTTCATCCCCCTGACGCAAGTGACGATGCAGCTCGACCGCATCGTCTATCACGTCGTCACCCTGAACAAGTCCGAGATCGAGCTGATCATGGAAGTTCGAGCGCAAGACCCCTCGATGCTCGCCGAAGACTAGCGCGCCCGCTCTAGGGCCGCGCGATGCGAGACCCCGGCGCGTCCAACCGCGCGAAATCCGAGCCCAGACCCGGATGCCGATCGAGGGGTGAGCCGCGCCCCAAGACGTACCCCGCTGGAAGTCCTCCGGTTTAGCGCAAGACCATTGACATCGAGAGTCGTCCGGGCTATCGAGGACCGACGACCGTTGCAAAG
Source organism: Myxococcales bacterium (assembly GCA_020430585.1). Taxonomy (GTDB): domain Bacteria; phylum Myxococcota_A; class UBA9042; order JAGQJP01; family JAGQJP01; genus JAGQJP01. The sequence continues at coordinate 6,676 of JAGQJP010000326.1, forward strand.
GAGCTTGCAGATGGGACTTTTATCCGGCCGCTCGACGACCCAGGCCTTCTACGTCTTGGGCGAAGTACCGAACAATTTCCACGAGACCTACTTCACGAACATCCAGAACAATCGCTTCCTCGAGATCGACGCCTACGCCGACCGCGACGAATCGATCGGCTGGACGATGATCGACGATATTCTCGAGACGAACCTGCGCTGGGACAAGATCCTCGTCAGCGACTATCTGACGCTGACGATGCGGATCGACACCCTCAAGATCCCCGGCCCGATCCTCAAAGCCACGCTGAAGAAAGCCTTCCGCGAATATCGTGAAGAGCACAACAAAGAGCACCTCTCCAAGATGGTCAAGCTCGAGATCCAAGACCGGATCATGAAAGAGTTCCGCAAGAAAGTGCTGCCGACGATCCGCACCTACGAAGTGATCTGGAACATGCCCGAGGGCAAGGTCTACTTCTCGGGGACCTCGACCAAGGTGATCGACCAGTTCGGCGAGCTCTTCGAGCGCACCTTCGACCTGCGCCTCGCCGCCCACAGCTGCTACACGGCGCTGCTCTACGGCGGATTCGCCCAGGACATTCCCGAGAAGGTACTGCAACTCGAGCCGATGGACTTTTTGCAAGGCATTCGGATGTAGGAGGCCACTATGGATCTTGTCGACCTGATCAAAGCTACCGATTTTCTGGGCCGCGAGTTCCTCGTCTGGCTCTGGTTCCGTTCGGAGAAGAACGAGGGGCTCTTCACCCTCGAAGAGCACGGCACCTTCGAGCTCTACTTCGACGACCAGCTCTCGCTCTCGGATGGCGAGCTGGGCGGAGAGCAGCACATCCTCTCGGGCCAAGAGCCCGCGCGGACGATCGAGGCCAAGCTGGCCCTGCGTCGCGGCAAATACCCGATCAAAGCGAAGCTCCGCGTCGTCAAGGACCAGAAGGAGTGGATCTTCCTGTTGAACGGCGACCACCTCCGCGTCCACTCGGCGAAGCTGCCGGCGCTCTTGACCAACGAAGAGGACGACCAGTTCCACGAGCGAATTTCGTTGATCGAAGAGCTCGAGTCGGTGATCGCCGGACTCTACGCCCAGTTCGTCCAGCAGCGCGTCGACGCGGGCAAGTGGGAAGAGGTCACGAGCGCGATTCACGCCTGGCTGATGCCCTCTGACGCGGACCGCCGCCGCGTCGCCTCGGTCGAGCTCCCCGCCTGAGAGGGCGCATCGCGCTCCCTTCGCAGCACTCCGACGACCGGGATTGACGCTCGGCGCGCCCTGAGGGCGAACGGCGGCGATCGCACGATCGCTCAGCGGCGGCTCGGCGCGAGGCGTTCGAGGCGCAGGCGCTGCCGCTCGTCGACGATCCGTCGGGCGGTGATCGCCACCGCGGCGAGGGTGCCGAGGCCTGTGCCGACGGCGATTAGAAACATGATCAGGATCTGATACTTCACCGCCTCGGTAGGCGGCGACCCCGCGAGGATCTGCCCCGTCATCATCCCCGGCAAGCTGACGAGCCCGGCGGCGGACATCGCGTTGATGATCGGGATCAGTCCCGCGCCGACGCTCTCCTTGCGCAGCTCGGAGGTCGCCTCGCTCGCCGTCTGTCCGAGCAAGAGGCGCGCCTCGATCTCGCCCCGCCGCGCCCAGGCCGCATCGGTAAAGCGATCCATCGCGATCGAGACGCCGTTCATCGTGTTGCCGAGCAACATCCCGAGCAGCGGGATCGCGTACTGCGGGTCGTACCACGGCTGGTGCCGGACGATCACCACGAGGGCCAGCACGGTGACGGCGAAGGAGGAGATGAACATCGAGATCGCGCCGACGCTATAGCCCCAAGGCCCACGCAGCCGCCGATTCTGGCGTGCTCGGACCTCGCGCCCCGCGGCGGCGAGCATCACGAGCGAGAGCAGCGCGACCCAGGCGAGATGTGCGTTGGCGAAGAGCACGTCGAGGACGAGACCGATCAGCAAGAGCTGCACCGTCGTGCGCAACGCCGCGATCAGCACCTGCCCGCCGAGCCGCCTCTGCAGCCGTGCGGTGAGGAGCGCCAACAGAAGCACCAGCACCGCGGCGATCGCCAGGCCGGTCGGCGTCAAGCGCGTCATCGTGAGCCCTCGTCGAGCGTCGACGGGGTAACCCCGGGCGTTCCCGTCATCGTAGCCGTCATGCCTCCTCCTCGTGCAGGCGCCCGTCGCGCATCGTCACCGTTCGCGCGCCGACCCGCCGCGCCTGGGCCTCGTCGTGGGTCACCCAGAGCACGGGAATCCGCCGTTCGACACGGATCGAGGCGATCAGCCGCTCCACCGCCTCGACGTTGGCCGGATCGAGGTTCGCCGTCGGCTCGTCGAGGAGCAGCGCCTCGGGCTCGAGGACGAGCAGGCGCACGAGCGCCAAGCGCTGCTTCTCGCCACTCGAGAGCCGGTCGATCGACCAGCCGAGAACCTCGGGGCCAAAACCGACGCGGGCAAGCCACTCGCTGACGTCGAGGGTGAAATGCTCGCCCACCGTCGGCCGCCACCAGTGGCTCTCGGCGGGCAGATAGCCGACCATCCGCCGCCAGCGCGGCGGAGCGACCTCGCGCGCCTCGATCTGACCCACACGCACCGAGCCTTCGTGGGGATCGAGATCGACCACCGCCCGCAGCAACCGCGACTTGCCGCCTCCCGACGGTCCGCAGAGACAGACACACTCGCCTTCAGCCAACGCTAGCGTCACGGGCCCCATCTCCCCAAAGCGCAGCTCGCTGATCTCCAGACTCGCCATCCTCGGCCCCGCGCGCGCCCCGCGTTCATTACTCGAGGAGATAGAATACCGCA